>NZ_JBDLLG010000003.1:0-195497 GCF_039822625.1 Marinimicrobium locisalis | reverse complement strand
GCATGAGATAATTCCTCTAGTTGTCGTGCTCGGTATAAGCACGTAGGGGAATTATCTCAGCTCTCGAATTCTAACTTTGCCGCGGAGCGGCTTCGTTCAACAATTTGGTAAACTGCGACGCCCAACCTCCGCCTCATTTCGCGCATGGCTTGCGCCACTCTATGCGCTACATTACGCTCCCGGTCGGGTGCGTGTTAACAAGGCGTTGTGCGGGTTGACACTGTTGCGCAACGCGATACACTATACCAATGATTAAGTCATTCAAACACAAGGGATTAAAGCGCTTCTACGAGACAAGTAGCGCTCGGGGCATCCAGGCCAAGCATGAGAAGCGTCTTCGAATGCAACTGGCAGCACTGGATACCGCTAAGGAAATCAATGATTTAGATATCCCTGGGTATAAGCTTCACTCCCTCAAGGGTGATAGGAAGGGCCTTTGGGCAATTACCGTGAATGGGAACTGGAGGCTTACGTTTGAGTTCTCTGACGGCAATGCCTATGTGCTCGATTATGAGAATTACCACTGATGAAGATGTATAACCCCCCACACCCCGGTGAATTCATTCTGGCGACCTATATGGAGCCTTTTGGCCTCAGCTGCCGTTATTTGGCGGGGCGGTTGGATGTATCGCCCTCCACCTTGAACCGTCTGCTTAAGCAGCAGAGCGGTATCAGCCCGGAAATGGCGCTGCGCCTTTCCAAGGCACTGGGCCGGACGCCTGAAAGTTGGCTGGCGATGCAAGACATGTATGACCTCTGGTTAGCCGGAAAGAGTGTTAAGCTAGATAAGGTACAAAAAGTTGAACTCGGTGCCGCATAACCAAGCCATAAATAGGGAATGGCGTGTTCTCACTAAGACGTAAAGGCGATTATCGTTTGCAGCTGACCCGCACCTTAAAGAGGCCGGGGCAGTACCGGGTGGATCTGTATCTGTTTACTCCGTATGAAGGTCGATTCTCCGAGTGGACGCTATCCGAGCAGCAGTTTTTTTTCAATTCTTTAGAGCACCGCTTTCGCTTGCTGGGCCAGCTGGATAAGAGCCGAACCAGCAAGGTCGGGAGCTCGTTCGCGCTTCTCTCCCCACATTACGAGATCCGGTATGGTTCTTGGCTTTTCCAGTATCGGGCCTCAATGGATCACCTGCGGCAACAAATTCAGGAGGCGGAGCTTGCCAATGAGCCGGTGAAGCGTGCTCTACGTTTGATTCAAAACTTTGCGCAGCGCCTGCGTAAGTCTAACCCCGAACAAAGTAGTCACTTACGCTATTTTAGGCTGGTCGATGTGTACTTTTCATGGCACGCGGAGCAGTTCTTGCTTGAGTGCATGACGATGGACGGATTTTCAGAGCTTGAGCAGGCGCTTCGGGACGCAATCAGCGAGTTTTTACAACAGGAACATCGCTATCGGCGGGAAATGAAATACGTCCCGGATTTCCGCGGTACCCCCACTCGGATCTGGAACCGCATGAGCCTATACCTCAGGCTGTTGGAGTTTCCCGTGGTGCTGCGCTCGAAGGTGATAGAGCTAGGCTCCGGTACGCGCAAGTTGGTCAAAGCGGGCTCGACCATGCTGATCATGTCATTATTCACCTACTTCTTGTTCAATGCTCGGGCAAGTAGCCAACAGCTATCCCTGGCGCTTCTCTTGGCCATTGCTCTGACCTATGCCCTGCGTGACTTGCTGCGCGACGATATGATCACTCGCATTACGAGCTGGTTACGCAAAGGTCGGCCGCGCTGGAAAGTGCGCTTATTGATGCCCTACACCAACAAGTTGCTGGCTTTGCAGAATGTTTGGCTGGACTACCGCAAGTTGCCCGATTTGCCGCACCGGATACTGGAGCACTCCAAAACGTGGGCGACCAATGAGGAACGGCAAGTCATCTGCTTTCGCTCGGTGCTGAATTTGGATAAGGCAGCGTTGGTGCAGAATCAAATTCAAGAGCGCCTTAGCCTGGATTGCGAAGAGCTTTGCTCGATGATTCAAGCCGCCAGAAATAGGGTCTTCATGTGGGCTGACGAGGGTGATCCCGCTTCTCCCGTTGAAGCTCACCCCATTGACAAACAACATGATTACGACCTGCTGCTGGTATCTTCTGAGGTCAGTCAGGGTTACTCTTCGGCGCAACGGTGGCGACTGAGGTTGGGCACCGCCGGCATCGTCAAGTGCGAGAGCAAGAAGACGCCCTGGCCCAGCCCAGAGGAACAGCAAAAGAAACGTGGGCCGGGGCGCCAGGGCAATCCTTAGCGTTTTAAACTCCGTTAATCGGTTGAGGGGTAACCGGGGTTTCCTCAGTTACAAACGTTGTAGGAGCCCCCACTAACGTTCAGGTTAACCCAATTGATATTGTCACCGCAGGGGCTTTCTCTCACGTTGGTGTTGACGATGTCGAGGTTGGCAATGGTCACGTCGCTGGTATTGGGGAACTCTGAGCGCGCGGCGATCCGTAGCTCCCCACCGCTGTCGATCTGCCCACCATTGATGCGTACGTTGTGGCAGTTCTCAAGCAGAATGGAGTTGTTCCCGTTATTGGCCAGATCGATCTCCTCGATTTCCACACCACCGGAGTTTGACACACAGAAGATACCCCGACCGCCGCCACGGGAGACGACGCGACCGACCTGAATGTTGGTGGAGTAGCCGCCGTTAATACGCCCATTCTCATTGGCAAAACGCAAGGTGGCGTACCCAGTGCCGGTGGCGACGTTGTCGCCGTCTACCAGGTCGATGGTGGCGTTGCGGCTGTTGTTGAGTAAGAGGCCGGCATAGGCGACATTGCGCGCGACTACTGTGCCTATCTCCAGGCCGTCCACGTTCCAGGTTTCCACGCCGTGATTGTTTGTGCCGGACACATACACGTAGTCCATGGTGACGTCGGTGCTGCCGGGCAGGTCGCGTTCGAAGCGAATGCCCAAACCGCCGTTGAGGCGCAGGTCAATCTCCCCTAGGTGCAGATTGTGAACATCGGCAAAACGCATCCCGAAGTAGGGGCTGCCGGTCATGTTCAGGTAGGGAATGGAGACGTTGCGCTCGCCAATGGCTTGTACGGCGCCGCGCCCGCCGACGTTGCCTACGTCCATGGTGCCGCACACTTCGAAGATAATATCGCTGGGCAGATCAATAGAGTTGTCTCCAATGGAGCCGTCCGCAAACACTGTCACCCGCTGACCCGGGGAAAGGCTGTCGATGGCGCTGCGAATGGCGTTGAAATAGTTGCCACCGACGCCGTTGCCATTGACTTGGTAGTTTCCTGGGCTGCCACTAACACGGGCGTCGGGATCACCCTCGCCACAGGCTCCGGTGGGCCCGTCACTGGATGAGCTGCTTGAGCTCGATGAACTGGATGGCTGGCTGGAAGAGTTCGGGCTACTGGAAGAGGCGTTGTCACCGACGACTCCATAGGGTTCGGGCTGGGACTGACAGGTGCTGGGGGCGATACAGCTTTGCTGCCCCTCCCAGCCCCAGCCACTTTGTGTCTGCTCGCACAGGGGGTACTCGGTACCGTACCAGTTACATAGCTCGCCTGCCGGGGAGTCGCCCGTACTGGAGGAACTGGAGGTCGGCGAGCTGGAAATGCTGGAGCTGGAACGGCTCGAAGAACTTGAGGGGGCACTGGAACTTTCGTTGGACTGGCCGGAGCATACATCGCCGGTCACCGCGGGTGTCTCGATGACGCCACCGTTCGCCACCCCCTGAAAACCGAACGACACGGTCTGCCCCGGCTGAATAGTCGCGTTCCAGCCACTGTCGGATGCAGAGTAAGGGTTGCTGCCGCTGAGGCTGGCGTTCCAAGCGTTGGTAATTTCACTGCTGTCGTACTGCCAGTTCACCTGCCAGCCCTCAATCGCACGGCTCCCGGTGTTGGTTATTTCTACGGCCGCGGTAAAACCGGAACCCCACTCATTGTCGATAATGTATTGGCACTCGGCGGCTTGTGCGCTCGCCTGCCCGGTGCTAATAATACCCAGCCCAAGCAGCGCGGCCAGGGCGTAGTGTTTACCATTGTGTAATTGCATTGTTCTCTCCTGTTATTCGTAAAGTCGACAATCGCGTTCTTTTGCGAGGGAGTCCGCAATCGTTGAAACCGGTTACATAAAGCATGCTTAGAACCCTCGCGATTCGCTCATGTCAACAACTTGGGTGAAGAAAAGAAGGGCTATCGTAAAACCGCGATAGCGGTCCGAGGGGTTATAGCACAACGGTTTCCGGGGTGTCGAACCCAGCCGTCACAAACCCCGTTGGTCAGACGGTTCAGCTTTAAAAAGTGTGCGCTGAGCGAGGTTTTGAGCGGTTAATGCTTTTTTACACGCCACGTGGGCAACGCTTTCCGTTGGCGGATGAGCACGCTCGGATGCTTATGCTACAGTGAACCGTGATGTTTTTGCTGCGCTTGTGTAGGAGATGTGCCTCTCGTTGTCGTGCCCGTTTTAACATAACAGAAATTGGCCTGCCGAGAGGTGGGTTACTCGCTAGGCTTCAAGGCTGAGGTAGCTTCGACCCATGGATTTCAAGTTCTACGACAAACTCCCCGCTCCGGTGAGACACTGGCTTGGCATCTTGAGTGCCGCGAGCCAGAACTGGTTGGAAAGCCAGGCCTTTATTTACGCCGCGGCGCTGGCGTTCTTTACCGTTTTCTCCATCGCCCCGATTCTGGTCGTGGTTGTCAATTTGGTCGGGCTGGTTATCGGCGAGAGCGCTGTCCAGGGCAAGCTCTTCGGCCAGCTTGAGGGAACAATTGGACCGGAGGCGGCAGGCGTAGTCCAGACGGCAGTGATTAACTCGCAGATTGATCAGAGCGGCATTTGGCCGGCGTTGATTGGGATCGTCGTCACCATCATCGGTGCCACCACGGTTTTCGCTCAGATGCAGCAATCCCTCAATCAAATCTGGGATGTTGCGCCACGGCCGTCTAGAAGTGGTTTGTGGGTATTCGTCAAAACCCGATTGCTGTCGTTGACCATCATATTGGCCATCGGATTTATCCTGTTGGTCTCGCTGATCTTGTCGGTGGCCTTGCGGAGCGTTATGGCATTCGCGGAGGAGTGGTTGCCGGTTCCGGGCTGGAGTGTGGTGAGCGTGGAACTGTTGCTATCGCTGGTCGTGGTTACGCTTTTGTTTGCCGCTATGTTTAGAATCTTGCCGGACGTAGTGCTGTCTTGGCGAGATGTCCTCCTCGGTGCGTTTATTACCGCCGTGCTGTTCACGGTAGGCCGGTCTCTGATCGCTATTTACCTTGCCTATACCGCCACGGCATCCACCTATGGCGCCGCTGGTTCTCTGGCCCTGCTCCTGCTCTGGGTGAACTACTCCTCCATGATTCTCCTGTTCGGGGCGGCGTTTACTCGTGCGCACCTTGAAGGCAGAGGCATGCCCATCCGGCCCAAGAGCACGGCGGTGTGTGTGCGTCGAGAGTTGGTCGATGAATCGCGGGAGTGTTGAGGTAGAAGCCTTCGCTGTCTTCCCACTGACTGCTTTGGCCGGCGGCACGGAGGCCGCATGACCGGTCATTTGAAGGCTCCCGAGGGGAGCGGATGCTTGCTCAGTCCCTCGCTTATTTCTCTTCCGAATGGCGCAAAAATTGTTATGGTGTACTAGACTAAAGCGTGAAGGGCTTATCGTCTATACTCCTACTGCGGCACCAGTGTTTGCGCCGTAGCTTCAATTTCCTTGCTGTAAAGTACTCGGGAACTCTCTGGCCATGGCGTTGCGCTTTACCCTCGAAAAAGCTCTGGCGGTCCTAATCCTGCTTACCGTGGTGGCCGTGGTCGGCGAGCGGGCCATTCTAAAAACCACCTTGACGTTGGACGCGAGCGATTACGTGCAGTCGCACTATAGCGACCAACAGCAGGAAAAGGGGGGTAGTAGCTCTGAACTGCTTGAGGCAGAAGCTCTGGAAGGACGTTGCGAACTGCGTCCCGGGATTAACTATCCCTTTTGCGGCTTTGAGCTGATCATCGATGAAGACCGGGTTGATGGTCTGGATTTGCGCAACTATGACCATCTAAAACTTTGGTTTGACTATCGCGGCCCCACGCCCACCGTTCGGTTTTATATGCGCAACCATGACCCCGTCTACAGCACTCCGGAGATTCTCGACAGCACTAAATATAACCAGTTGATTTTCGACGCGGACCGGGCGCGCGGCGGGGAACCGCTTGAGTTCTCCATGACCGATTTCTTTGTGGCGAGCTGGTGGTTCCAACGTCACGGCTTAAAACCGGAGATGACCCAACCGCAGTTCGATAACATTGTGATTATCGAAGTGCAAACGGGTTCCAATCATGAATTCGGCGAACATTGGTTTCGCCTGGAAAAGGTGGAGCTTACCGGCCAGCTATTATCCAGCGAAACTTGGTACCGGGGCATTATGGCGATCTGGGTCACCCTCGCGCTTGGCTTTCTGGGAGGCCGCTTGGTGCTGGTACAACGCGAGCTAAAGCGCAAGGCTGAGCGCGAGCGGGAGCTGATTGAAATCAATGCCTTGCTCGATAGCCGAGGGAAGGACTTGGAGGAGCAGGCCAAGACCGATCCATTGACCGGGGCCTTTAATCGCAAGGGCGTCGAAGAGGCGGTCAGGCTGGGGCTGGAAGACTGGCGCCGGGAGCGTAAGCCGCTTTCGGTAATCATGTTTGATCTGGACCACTTTAAGAAGCTCAACGATACCTGCGGCCATGCCGTGGGCGACCGGGTTCTGACCCAGTTATCCAGCTTGGTGCAGGAAAATGTGCGCAGCGGTGACCGCTTTGCCCGCTGGGGCGGGGAGGAGTTCGTGTTGGTGTGCAGCAATACCGACTTGAGTGATGCCAACCGTACCGCGGAAAAACTTTGCGCCCTGATTGCCGCCCACGATTTCGGGGAGACCAACGGCCTGAAGGTCTCCGCCAGCTTCGGCGTGGCCAGTTTGTGCGAGGGCGAGTCTTTGGACGAGCTGTTTGACCGAGTGGACGAGGCCCTGTATGACGCCAAGGGTCGCGGCCGCAATTGCGTGGTGGTATCGCGGCGCTGATCAACGCGAATTGGGGCTACAGCAGCCGTACCTTATATTTCCGCCCTTTGATCTTACCGTTGGCCAAGCGTTTTAGGGCGTCTTTGGCGTGGTCTCGCGCCAGCGTGACAAACGCACTGTAGTCCGTTATGTCTATTTTGCCGACCGCTTTGCCGGGGATGCCCGCCTCGCCTGTCAGGGCACCGAGGACGTCACCGGGGCGAACCTTGTCTTTGCGGCCACCGGCAATCACCAGGGTCTTCCGGCCGGGCAGCATGGAAAACTCAGGGTCTACTCTGAGTTCACTGGGCCGTTCCAGTTTGACGGTCTTCTCGTCTCCCGGCGCTTTTTCCTCCTGGGAGGCGCCGATTTTGTCGAGTTTGTAGCGTTCCTTCTCTTCGAGCAGGCTCAGTGCCAGGCCGTGTTTGCCGGCCCTGGCGGTGCGGCCGATGCGGTGGGTGTATACGTCAGGGTCCCGCGGCAGGTCGTAGTTCACCACGGCCGGTAGGTCTTCCACGTCCAGGCCCCGGGCGGCGACATCGGTGGCCACTAGAATGCTACAGCTCTGGTGCTTGAACTGCGTCAGCACCTGGTCGCGCTCCCGTTGTTCAAGGTCGCCGTGCAGGGCCAGGGCGTTAAACCGACGGCTGTCCAGGTAGCGGGCCACCTCCTCCGTAGTTTGTTTCATATTGCAGAAGATAACTGCCGAGGGTACTTGTATATGCCGCAGTACCTGGATTAAATCCTCCAGCTTGGTGTCTTTGCTGGATAGAAAGAAGCGCTCGGTGATGGTGGCCGCCGTCAGCTGAGATTCCACGTTAATCCGTTCCGGGTCGCGCTGAAACTGGCTGCTAAGCGCCTCGATGTTCTCCGGGTAGGTGGCCGAGAAGAGCAACGTCTGGCGGCTGCTGGGGGTATGGGTAATAATGGTTTCCATATCCTCCATGAAGCCCATTTCCAGCATGCGGTCGGCTTCATCCAGAACCAGCATTTTTACCCCCGAGAGGTCCAGGGTCTGCTTGCGCAGATGATCCTTAATTCGCCCCGGCGTGCCCACCACGATGTGCGCGCCGTGCTCAAGGGAGCCGATCTGTGGCCCAATCGACTGGCCGCCACTCAAGGTCACCACCTTGATGTTCTCCTGGTAGCGCGCGAGGCGCCGGATTTCCGCGGCCACCTGGGTGGCCAGTTCCCGTGTGGGGCACAGCACCAAGCCCTGTACGCCAAAGTGACGAGGGTTGAGCTGAAGCAGCAGCGGAATGCCAAAGGTGGCGGTTTTTCCGCTGCCGGTCTTGGCCTGGGCGATCAAGTCTCGCCCGGCTGTGGCTTGGGGCAGCGCCTGAGCCTGAATTGGCGTCATCGACTGGTAGCCCATATCCTTGAGGTTGGTGAGCAGGGCGGGGGGTAGGGGCAAGTCGGCAAAGGATGAGCTGGTCACGGGTCTCTCTAGCGGTTGGCGGTGAGAAAGTGGGGCCTGCAGTATACAGAGGTTGAGGGGCTTATGCTGGCGCTCGGCCCCGTTGCCGGCAATGCAGGTGCCAGGAAGGCCCCCAAAGCGGCACAAGAAACCGTAATGGAGGCGAATTCTCGGGCGGATTTCGATATAGTAGCTGACTTGGATATAGTACCTTAATAGCCCGCACCGATAATCGAGCACGCTCGTAGTGCCCCCGCTAGAACACTCCATACCACCAGTACTTGAAACGTTTTATGAAGATACCGAAAAGATTACAACCGCTCGTCGATGACGGAATGATAGACGAGGTCGTGACCCAGCTGATGAGCGGCAAAGAGGCGCAGGTGTTCGTGGTCCGCTGCGGCGAGCAGTTATGGTGCGCCAAGGTCTTTAAAGAGGCGAAGAAGCGCAGCTTCAAACAGGCCGTCCAGTATCAGGAAGGCCGAAAGGTCCGCAACAGCCGTCGGGCCCGGGCCATGGCCAAGAAAACGCGCTATGGCCAGAAGGAGCAAGAGCAAGCCTGGTTGAGCGCGGAAGTGGATGCGCTTTACCAGCTGTCGCAGGCGGGGGTGCGGGTACCCCAACCCCACGGCTTTGTGGATGGCGTACTTCTGATGGACCTGATTCAAGATGAAGAGGGCCAAGTGGCGCCTCGGCTTGATGAGGTCACACTCTCGCCAGAGCAGGCCCGGGATTACTATGCCCAGTTGATGGCCGATGTGGTCCGCATGCTCAGCGCCGGCTTGATTCACGGTGACCTGTCGCCCTTTAACGTGCTGGTGGATGATCAGGGCCCCGTTATTATTGACTTGCCGCAAGCGGTGAATGCAGCCAGCAACAATAGCGCCGAAATGATGCTCCAGCGGGACGTGGACAATATGCGCCGCTATTTCGGGCAGTTCGCGCCCGAGCTACTTAAGATGGACTATGGCAAGGAGATTTGGCACCTGTACGAAGAGGGCGAGCTTCACCCGGAGGCGCGCCTTACCGGCACCTTTGAACCGGACACCGCCGAGGCGGACGTCGCTGAGCTTATGGCCGTAATCGAGGCGACTAAAGAGGAGGAGGAAGACCGGCTAGCGCGAGAGCGCGCCGATCGCGATGAAGATTGACCTTTACTGGTGTAGGGGGGCGTGCCTCGGTTAATTTCTGCCGCTGCCGACGCCCCTTAACGACTCGCTTCGCTCCCAAGCAGGACACATTTATGGCTTTAAGGCCAACAATTTACAAGTTGAAAATTTCCCTTTCGGATTTGGACCGCCATTACTACGATACCCTTAACCTAACACTGGCCCAACATCCCTCGGAAAAGCTGGAGCGGATGATGGCCCGAGTGGTGGCCTACTGCTTGAATGCAGAGGAAGGGTTGGCTTTTTCCAAAGGCGGCCTGAGCGAGCCGGATGAACCGGACCTGGCCACCTACGAGCTGGACGGTAGGCTGTCGCGTTGGATCGACGTGGGCGAACCGGCCGTTGACCGCCTAAAGAAGGCCTGTCGGCTTACCTCTCGGGTGAGCGTCTATAGCTTTAACTCTAAGTCCGAGGTCTGGTGGGCCCAGAACCGCGAGAAGCTCGCCACTCTGCCCCTATCGGTTTACCAGCTCCCTTGGTCGGACATTCAGACCGTGGCCTCCATGGTGGAGCGGGTAATGGCGTTGTCGGTGACCATCAGCGGCGACGCCGTGCACGTGGCAGCGGACAGTGGCGAGTGTGAGCTGCGGATCACGACGCTCCAGTAAGCGCGGGTCAGCGATGGACAATGAAGCTTAGTATCGTTCAAGCGTTAGCCGTTGGGTGTGTTGCGGTATTAAGACGACCTCGGCTTGGCCTCGGTTTCTCCCTTAGGTGGACTGGTCTCTTCATTCAACCAGGTGCCACAGTATTTGCAGTACTTGGCATCGCGCTCATGTTGGCTTTTCCCGCACCCGGGGCAAGACTCGTCGGAGTACCGCTCTTCGCGCAGAGAGCGAATAACTTCGGCAGAGAACACGCCGGCGGGAAGGGCAATAATGGAGTAGCCGGAGAGCATAATCATGATCGAGATAAACTGCCCCAGAGGTGTTACCGGGGATATGTCGCCATAGCCGACGGTCGTTAAGGTAACAATGCCCCAGTAAATGGACTTGGGGATGCTGGTGAAGCCCGCCTCATAGGGCTCGATTAAGTAGAGCAAAGAGGAGAAAATCGTTACCAGCATTAAGATTGTGAACAAGAAAAGCAAAATCTGCCCACGGCTGCGCTTCAGCGCATCCAACAATAGGCGCCCCTGGCCGACCAGCGCCATCATTTCCAAGACTCTGAACAGGCGTAGGGTACGCAGCAGGCGAATTACCACCAACGTTTGGGCGCCGGGGGTAATCAGCATCAGCCAAGTCGGCAGTACCGCCAAGACGTCGATAACGCCATAAAAGCTTTTCAGGTAGAGCCATGGCTTTTTCAAGCAGTAAATGCGCAGCCCAAGCTCCAGGGTAAACAGCAGCGTAATCACCCACTCGGTGTAATAAAACAGGGTACCAAAGCGTTCGTGGTACTCCTGAACGCTGTCGAGCAGCACCACGCCCACGCTCAGGAAAATCAATACCGCCAACAGGATGTCAAAGCCTTTGGCGAGGGGGGTGTCGGATTCAAAAATAATCTGGAACAGGCGGGTTCTAAGGCCCAGGCCGCCCGGCTTTAGTGATGGCATGAGGGTGCTTCCTCCGGCTTTTGAATCAGGACCCTGAGGTATTGAAACTAGAAACCTATAGAATCACTTGCCGGAAAGCAACCGTGATGGGCGTTCGCCGTAAAACGCCCCGGGGGACGGCTTACCGGCGCCGCTAGCGAGTCTCCGATTCTACTTGCCGCTTACGGCGGCTTGGTTCGTTCAGCGACTCGATAAACTCAAAGAAGCGCCGCTCATACCAATGGCCCTCTTCGCCCTTGGGTCTAATAAACCCCGTGTGCCCGCCGTGGCGAGCGACTTCCAGGTGAATTCGGCTCGATGTCTCGGCCAGTTGGTAGGGCAGGTGGCGGGCTTCGATGAAAGGGTCATCGAGCGCGCATAGGATATAGGTGGGGACCGGCGTGTTCTCCAGGTGCGGCAGGGCCGCCGCGTGGCGGCGGTAGTCGACAGAGCTTTTGTAACCGTGCAGGGGCGCAAACAAGTGATGTTCAATCTCATCCACCGTTCGGGCCCGCAGGACCTTTTCGGAGTCCACCTCCGGCCCAAAGTCGATAAAGGCCCGTTTCTTTTCGAACTTCCCCAGCAAGGACTTCACAAACTGGCGCTGGTAGAGGGCGTGGTGAAAAGTGGCCCGCATGGAGGCATGGAAGGAATCCAGCTCCAGCGGTGGAGATACCAAAAAGGCTCCCTTTACCACTGGGTGACAGGCGGCGCCCTCTCGTCCCAGATAATTGGCAGTGATCGACCCGCCCAGGCTGAACCCCACCAAGTAAATCGCATCGTAGTCGGGCGCGTAAGTATCGATCAAATGTTTAAGGTCCCGATAATCGCAACCGTTGTAAAACCACTTGGTGCGATTGATTTGCTTTCCGCAGGAGCGCATGCTCCAGGTCATGGCGTCATAGCCGGCTTTTGACACCTTGTTCGCAAACCTCAGTAGCGCGGCCTCTTTGCCGTGGCTTTCCAGCCCGTGGGTGATGATCACGAGCGCCTTCTTTTCTGCCTCATAGACAAACAGCTCGAGAAAGTCCTCATCTGGTGTATTTAACGTCACCTCCCTGGGCCGAACGGCGGGGCGCTCGGGCCGCAACCGGGGGTGCAGGGTTTGCACGTGTCCGTTTTTGAACCACCAGGGACATTGATATTCGGACTGGATAAGTGGCATGGCAAACAGCCTTCTTTCTTTACGAGTGTTGGTCGGTCGCGTTGGTTGAAAAATGAGACCGGCGCGGGGTTCTGAGTCTATGAAGCGCCTGCTCCGCCCGGTCAAACCAATAATAAATCGGCACGGTCTGGGTATAACAGTGCTCGGGAATGTAAGGCTCCAGCTGCTTGTGGAGCGCTGGCAGCTTGGACCAGTGCAGGCCGCTCTTGTGGTGGTGCGCCGTGTGGTAGCCGATGTTGCCGGCCAGAATATTGAGCCACTTGGAGTCCACAACGTTGCGGCTGGCGGCCATGGGGTTATCCAGTGACATCTCCAGGTGGTGATAATAGGTGGCGCGCATGGTGACAACGAGGGAGGCCAACATCGGCAACCAGAAAACAAACAGGGCGGGCAATGGCCGATAAATTGTTAATGCGACAAGGAGCGCCAGGCTAACGGCGAGTTCTGCACAATAGCGGCGAAGCAGCCGTGGCTTGCGCATTCCCTGGCGAATCGCGCGCGGGTAGGTGAGCAACAGCCCCTCGGCAATGTAACGCCAAACGCTGATGGTGTGCCCCTTGACCTGCCAGCGGGAAGTATCCTTATCCTGCTCAAGGTAGTCCCGGTGATGGCCGTTGACGTGATGTAGCACCCAGGTGGTCGCCAGCATCCCCGTTTGAAAGCCGTAGGGAATCTCCAACAACCGGTTCAACCAGCGGTTTTTAAACGTGCGGCAATGGTGATGGTGATGATTCCAAACGCAGACGTTGGTTTTGGGGAAGATACCAAGCACAAACCACAGAGCGAGGCTCGGGACGCTATCTACGACCGCATATACCCATACATCCAGAAGAAAATAAAGTGTGATAATGGCGACAGGCCAGCGATCTTCTTTGAAACGGAATACTTTCACGCACCCACCTCCTTACCAGAGCGGAGGTGGATTTTTGCGCTTGTAAAACTAACGGTGTTTTTAACGACAAAATACGGAGGGGACATTCATCACTCCCTGATACCAGTGTCTTCAAAACTATTGCCTGTGAAAGACCGTCTTTATAAAGACGTCTACGGCTCCATCCAGCTTGAGTAGCAACTCAAAATGTCTCAGCGACGAGCGGATGCTAGAACAGTTTCCCGGGCAATGCAACCGCCCCTCGCGCCTGAGAATGAGCTAGGCGTCAGCCGAAGGGCGGCCATAATTCGGCGCGTTATGATCCGGCTTTGGAATGTAATGAGTCCTCCGGCTCGAACTCCGGGTTGCGCGGGTCCAGCTCCGCCAGCCCCAGGGTCGCTTCCGGGATGGTGCTGACAAACGCTTCTTGCTCTTGCGCGGAGGCGGGAACGTGTTCGGGCCTTCCGCCCCAGATGAGGTAGGCAACCAGTGCACCCAGTACCAACGTCCCGGTTAGAAACAGTCCGCGAGGACCCAACAATTCCATAATTAAGGCGGTGGCGACCGGGCCGATGCAGCTGCCAATACCGTAGCTGAGCAGTAAGGTGGTACTGGCAGCGGTGATTTGGCGACTGTCCATTAAGTCGTTGGTAATGGCGACGGCAATCGGGTAGAGCGCCGCGCCAATGCCCATGTAAAGGCCGGTGAAAAGAATCAGCACCAGCGGACTAAAGGGCCCGAGAAAAGCCGCGCCCAGGCTGGCGACCCCAGCCACAAGCGCCGCGTTTCGCATGACGGAATAGCGGTCAAACCGGTCGCACAGTCGGCCCATGGGCCACGCAAGAACCATGGCCGCCACAATAGCGGAAGCCATAAAGTTAGACACTTGCCCAACGGTTAACCCCAGGCGGTCGGCCAGCACCGGGCCCAAGTTGTAAAATCCGCTAATAACGGTTCCCGCCACCAGGGCACCGGCCAAACCTACCGGGGATAGGCCAAACAGCCGCTTTAAGGACATACGTTCGCTGGCCTCAATGGTGGGGGAGCGGCGGCGGGTGAGGGAGAGTGGAATCAACGCCGCGATAACCAGAATGGCGGCGAGCGTGAAAGGCACAAAAGTCGCCGGGTCCGCCACGCGAATCAGTACTTGGCCGCCCGCCGTGGAGAGGAAAAACACTACTTGATAGACCGCGAAAAGGCTGGCGCGGTTTTCATTGGTCGCCCGACTACTGAACCAGCTTTCCACCACGATCATCAACCCCGCCACGGCGAAGCCGGCGAGCGCCCGCAGCAGGGCCCAAAGGACGGTGCTGACCGCGAGTGCGTGCAGAAGAATTACCACCGCCAGCAGCGCCGCGAAGACCGCGAAGGCGCGAATATGGCCCACACGCTCAATGGCTTTCACCGCGTGAAGGGAACCGGCGACAAAACCAAACGAATAGAACACCAGAATCCAGCCAATCACTGCGGGGGTAAAGGCCTCAATGCTCAAGCGCAAGCCCAGAAGCGTGGTCAGGAAGGCATTGCCGCTGACCAGTAGAATAATACTGACGATAAGCGACGACAGACTGAGGGCGGTTCTCGACATGATCACTCCCGCTTAAAGCTCAAATCCCGGAAACCATAGCAACACTGACGCTACGACTCAACGTTGGAGGATATGGTAGTCTGTTTTTATTGCTACTGCGTATTTGACGCCCGAAATATCAAAAAATACTGTGAAGGGAGGCTCACGATGGCATGTTGGCCCCTTGCCTGAGCATGACCGGAAACCGAGAACAAAGATCTGGAGGCACAATGAACGGTTTGAGTGAGCGCTGCTCAGGGCGCTCAACATTTGGTTTCGTCCGCGCCGTGCTTATTTTCGGCCTGTTAACGCCGCTGCTTTGCTCGGCGGAAAACGGCGAAGCCTTACGCGAGGAGGTGGAGCGTCTACAGCAACGGGTGGAAGCACTGGAAGAGGAAGCGGTAAAGGCCGAACGGGCCGCAGACCTGGGGCTTTCCGCTAGTGAATCAACCGTGGCTGAGGCGGACGAACCCGGCGGTGTGCATGTGGGCGGCGCGGTGCGTTTTAATCTGGTGCATCGTGACTTTGTGCAAGCCTCGGAAGATAAGTACGGGGAAAGCGGGCTGGATGTGTTTCGCTTGAATGTGGATGGCGAAGTGGAGGGCATTCTGGTTTCGGCGGAGTACCGCTTTTATTCCTACATGCACACGCTGCACCACGGCTGGATTGGTTATGAATTTGAGGATAACAGCCAGTTTCAGTTCGGTATTCACCGGGTGCCATTTGGCCTCTTGCCCTATCCCGCCCACAATGCCTGGTTCGGTGTGCCCTATTACGTGGGGTTGGGCGATGACTACGACATGGGCGTAAAGTATGAGCGCACCGACGGAGCCTGGAACACTCAACTGGCGTTCTACAAGAACGAAGAGTTGAACGATGCCACCGATCCCGAGCGCTACTCTTTTGATCTGATTCGAAGCGGTGAGCAGCAGAACGAAGAAGTCAATCAACTGAACGCTCGGCTGGCCTACACCGTTGGCCAGGGCACCGCCTGTGAAACGGAACTGGGCGCCTCCGCGCAGTTGGGTGAAGTCTACAACACGGCCACCGGTGGACGCGGCGAGCAATGGGCGGGGGCCGCGCATTTGGATAGCCGCTGCGGGCGTTGGAACCTCCAGCTCAAAGGCGTGAGTTACCAGTACGACCCGGCAAACCCCCAAGGGCAGGGGCAGGCTCCGATGCAAGTGGGGGCGTTTGGCGGCACCTATGACATAGCGGGCGAGGCGGATATTCTGGTGGCGAACCTCGCCTACAGCGTGCCCTCGCCCTGGAAGAGCGTGGATTCCATTACCTGCTATAACGACTACTCCCGCCTGTACAAAGCCTCCCGCGCACTGGACTCGCGAATCAACACCTTGGGCTGCGCCATCGGTAGTGGTCCCCTGTTCACCTATGTGGACTATATACTGGCCAACAACATGCCATACTTCGGTAACGGCTCTCTCGCCGGTAACGGCGAGAGTGAATGGCACAGTCGCTTTAACATTAATATCGGCTTTTACTGGTGAGTGTTATGTGGCAACGAGTACTTCTTTCTGCCGTATTGGTTTTGGCTAACAGCACTGTGTTGGGCGAGCAGGACTTAGAACAAGTAAAGGGTGCTGACCGGGAACTGACGGTGGTTTCCTGGGATGGAGCCTACGTCAAAAGCCAAATGCTCGGTTTTATTCGCCCCTATGAAGATAAAACCGGCGTGCGCGTCAACGTATTGCAGTACAGTGGCGGGGTCGACGAGATTCGCCGCCAGGTTCGCGCCTGGAATGTGCACTGGGACCTGGTGGACCTGGAGCTGTTTGACGCGATTCGCGCCTGCGAAGATGGGCTTTTGGTGCGTTTGGATCACGAATCCCTGCCGGCCGCGCCCGATGGCACACCCGCCGTGAAGGACTTTATTAACAACAGCCTCATGCCCTGCGGTGTTGGTAACGTGGTGGGTTCCACCGTCTTTAGCTATAGCCGGGAGCGTTGGGAAAAGGGGCCCGAGCGTTTGGAAGATTTTTTTGATCTGAAACGCTTTCCCGGCCCGCGCGGGCTTCGGCGTACGCCTCAGGGCAACCTGGAGTGGGCATTAATTGCCGATGGGGTTTCGCCGGAAAAAGTCTACCAAGTGTTGTCTACCGAGGCGGGGCTCGACCGGGCCTTTGACGTGCTGAATCGAATCAAACCCCATATCGTTTGGTGGCAGACCGGTGAAGAGGCCATTCGCCTTTTGGAAACCGAGCAAGTAGCCATGTCATCTGTCTACAGTGGGCGGGTGGATGATGCGGTTGAAAGGGGAACACCGCTAGAAATTGTATGGGATCACCAAGTCTGGTTTTACGATGTGTGGGGAATTCCCAAACACGGGCGCAATATTGAACTGGCAAAAGACTTTCTTCGTTTTGCCTCCTCCACCGAAAGCCTGGCGGCTCAGGCGACGTACATCCCTTACGGGCCGGTCCGTCAATCCTCCATGGCGATGCTTGATCCCGAGCGCCGCAAGCGGCTGCCGACCTCGAAAGCACACCTGAAAACCGCGGTCGAACTCAACGCGAGCTGGTGGTCGGATAACCTGGAGCGCATCGCACCGCGTTTCGAGCGCTGGATAGAGCGACCGGTCATGGTGCCGAAAACATTGCCACGTTAACGTAATAGTGAATAAAAGCCCCGTGCCAATTACGTGGTTCAACGACTAATACTAACCGGAAGCTCACACCACGAATGCGCGACTAAGAACGTTCGGTATACTGGGTTTAGCGGCGGGCCTTGCGGCAGTGACAATGACAACAGACCTCCCCCTACGCCCCCGTCAGAACCCGAAGTTAACTCGTTGGTGGAAGTCGCCGCCGACAACGGTAATCTCACCACGCTGGAAGCGACCGGTCTCGACGAAACGCTAGACGATCCAGACGGTACCTTCACCGTCTTTGCGCCCACCAATGGCGTCATTCATGTGATTGATGTGGTCATCACTCCCTAGTGCTGGGTGAGATGCCCGCCGCTAAGCGGGCATCGTGACGTGCTTGGCCCCGATTCTCCCCCGAGAGTCGGGGTCTTTTTATTTAGGGAGGCACAGCCTATAATATCGTACAAATAACAAGAATATTATTATTAACGATTTTGGGAGAACGAGTGAAATGAAAATTGCATTGATGAATGAGTTCAGCCAAGCCGGTAAAAACCCGGTCGTGCTGGAGCAGCTCAACGCCGTGGCGCAGGAACAGGGGCATCAGGTGTTTAACGTGGGCATGAACGGCGACAACGACCACCGCCTGACCTATATTCACCTGGGCATTATGGCCGGCCTGTTGTTGAACTCCAAGGCCGTGGATTTTGTGATCAGCGGTTGTGGCACCGGTCAGGGGGCGCTGCTGTCTCTGAATGCCCACCCGGGGGTGGTCTGCGGTTATTGCATCGACCCCTCCGACGCTTACCTGTTTGCCCAGATCAACAATGGCAATGCGCTGGCGCTGCCGTTCGCGAAGGGCTTCGGCTGGGGTGCGGAACTCAACTGCCGGTACATTTTTGAGAAGGCCTTTGCCGGAGAAAAGGGCCAGGGGTACCCCCCCGAGCGCAAGGCCAGTCAAGTGGAAAACGCCGGCATTCTGGATGGTGTGAAAGAAGCCATGTGTAAAGACTATCTGGAAGGGCTCAAAGCGTTGGATCAGTCTTTGGTGAAAACCGCTGTCTCCGGCGAGCGCTTCCAGGCGGCTTTCTTTGAGTACGGTAAGGACAAGGCGCTCGAAGAGTACGTTGGCAGCATCCTGGACAGCTGATAGGGGTCAAACTCTGGTGTTGAACCACGAAACCTCGCCTCGGCGGGTTTTTTTTGTGGCCGAAAACGCCATGCAGCCTCGGGACGGCATTGTTTTCGGTGGCCCGCTGTCATTGGTTTGTCACAGAAGTGCGGTTGCATAGACCCCATGCGACTATTCATGGCTTGGTTGACTTTGGGCGTGCAGCTGGCGCGCACGCTCCCCGACGCCGGTTGGCGCCACGCATTGTGGCGCCTACCCCTTTTTACCCTGGCATGGTTGGTGCTGGGCCTGCTGGCAGTCAGTCACGGCCTGGGCTTTGTGCTCGATGACTGGCTCTTTCGCGGCTATCGGAAGGTGCTCGTGCGAGCGCCAGTGTTCATTGTCGGCGTGCCCCGCAGCGGGACCACCTATCTCCAGCGGCGCCTGGCGGAAGACCCGGCCTTTACCAGCCTGACGCTATGGGAATGTTTGCTGGCGCCCTCCATTTCCGAACGTTACTTTTGGTCGTTTGTCGGTCGCCTATTTAGCCCACTGAAGCGGTTTGTCCCGCGCTGGCGCTGGGCGGCCATGGACCGGGTTCACACCCTCGGATGGCAGGAGCCGGAAGAGGACTTTCTGCTGCTGCTGTGGCGCGGCGCCTGCTTTCTGCCGGCGCTGGTCTGCCCCAGGGCGGAAGGCTACTGGCGCCTGGCCTTCTTTGATCAGGCCGTGGCCAAAGATGAGCGCCGGGCATTGACGGCCTACTATTACGCCTGTTTGCAGCGCCACCTGTACTTTCACGGGCGCCACAAGCGGCTGTTGAGCAAGAACCCGTCCTTTACGCCCTGGGTCGACAGCCTGCGCGAGCGTTTCCCCGGGGCCCGTTTTATCGCTTGCGCGCGCCGGCCCGAGGAGGCGATAGCCTCGCAGTTGAGTGCACTGCGGCCGGTACTAGCGTTGCTAGGGCGCCGCGCGGCGGACCGCGAGTTGAGTGAACGTATGCTGACCATTCTTCACGGCTACTATGGCCGTTTGCGCCGGTGGCGCCGAGACTCGGATGTACTGTCTCTGCCCCTGCCTCAGTTGGCCCGAATGCAGGAAACGGATTGGCAGCGGCTTTACGCCTTCATGGAACAGCCTTTGCCGCCAGCCGGCGCCTTGACCCTCTACCCCCGTAGGCCGGATGCTCGTCCCGGTCACCGCTACTCGCTTGAGGAGTACGGGCTCAGTCGGGCTCGGGTCAGACACTTTTTTGCCGATGTGTGGCCGGACGCGGAGGCCTGGGTATGATGAACCCGCCGACGGTGCCGTTGTCCTCCAGTGGTCCGCGGGGGATGCGCGTGGCGGTGATTTCCGATGCCGCCCCGGGGCGCAACGGCGTGGGCGCTTACTATCAGGATCTGCTTGAGCAACTGGCGCCCCTAATGTCTGAGGTCCAATTGTTTTCGCCTCGAGTGGAAAACGGCCGCTGGCGCACGGGGTTGGCCTTGCCCCTGCCCGGTGATCGAACCCAGAAGCTCTGTATTCCCAACCCCTGGGCACTCAAGCGGGCGCTTTGCCAACTCCAGCCGCAAGTGGTGGTTGTGGCTACCCCCGGACCTTACGGTCTATTGGGGGTGCGGTTGGCCCGGCGGGCGGGTATTCCGGTGCTAGCCGGGTTTCATACCTCGTTTGAACAACTGACTCAACTCTATTGGAAGGGGTCCTGGCGGGGTAGGCTGGTGCACTCGCTATTCGAGCGCTCCCACCGTTACCTGTTCGCCGGGGCCCGGTCGGTACTGGGCAACTCGCGGGAAATGCTTGAACTGGCCGAACGCATGGGCGCCCCCGCCACCGGCCTGATCGGCACGCCCATATCCGCTGAGTTCGCCCTAACGGCCCGCCGGCCCCACGGCGGGCATCTGGAGCGGATATTGTTCGCCGGCCGGTTGGCGGCGGAGAAAAACCTTGAGGCCGTTGTGGAAGCGGCCCGCATTCACCCCTCGGTGCAGTTCAGCATCGCCGGGGACGGGCCTTTGCGGGCCCGGGTAAAGAGCGCGGCCGCCACCCTTCCAAACCTCCGGTGGCTTGGCTGGCTGGACCGGGCCGCCCTCAGGGCAGAGGTGGACCACCACGACTTGCTGTTGCTGCCTTCGCACTTCGAATCCTTCGGTACTATCGCCCTGGAAGCCATGGCCCGGGAGCGGTTGGTGTTGGTGTCCTCCGGTTGCGGTATCCTACAGTGGCCCAGCCTTCGGCCGGGGCTCAGCGTCATTCCCCCCGAAGAAAGCGCGGCCATGGCGTTGCAACGGCTGTTGGCGGAGACGCCCGAACAGCGGCGCGCCCTGGCCCGCAGGGCGGCGGGTCTAGCGCTCACGCTCAATGAACGCTGTCTGACCCACTGGTGTGAGCTGTTGCGTCATACCGTCAGCTCTCGTTCGCCCTTGCCCTCGGGCCCACAGAGTGGGCTGGAGTCGGCTCTGGAGCAGGCGTGACCATGCGGGTACTGCTCTCCATTCACGACGTCATGCCGGAGACTCTGGAGCGGGTGGGGCGACTGCTGGCGTTGATGCCCGAGCCGCTCTCTCGCGGGGTTGTGTTGCTGGTGGTGCCGGGGCGTGACTGGCAGCCGAAGGACTTGGCGCAGCTGGCGCGCTGGCAGTCCCAGGGCCTGGAGCTGGCCGGCCACGGCTGGACTCACCGGGCCGAGCGTATTCGGGGGTGGTATCATCGCTGCCACTCCCGTTGGGTCTCCCGTCACGCCGCCGAACACCTCGGCCAACCCCGCGCTGTTCTGCGTGAACTGCTGGAGCGGAACTACCGTTGGTTTGTCCACCAGGGGCTTCGCCCGCCCTCGCTCTACGTCCCCCCGGCTTGGGCGTTGGGCGAGCTGACGAGCGAGGATCTGGCCGCTTCTCCGTTTTCCTATATCGAAACCGCACGCGGTCTGTGGCACCTGCCCAGTGGGCGGCGGCGCGCCTTGCCCCTGGTTGGGTTTGAAGCTGATACGCCGGTGCGGGCGGCGCTGCTCCAGGCCTGGAACCGCGCGAACGGCCTCTGGGCCGGCCCCAACCGCCCGTTGCGGCTCTCGGTACACCCTTACGATGACGAACTGCTGTTGTCTAAGCCACTGCGCCATTGGCTTGCCCGGGTTTCCGAGCCGGTAAACTACCGGGCGGTACTTGCACCGGCCTACGCCCCATTCACAGAGTCGTAACATTCCACGCCTAAGCTGCGCGCCTGCACTGGCTAGCCGGTCTCTCGATCGGCTGGTATCAATAAGGAGTGAGCTATGGGTTTGCGTTGTTTGACGCTTGTCGTGTCAGCCTGGCTGTCGTTATCCACCGCCTCGGCAGCGGTTTCTCCCTTTGCCTCGGGGCAATCGGGCCATCTTTTCACCCTGCACGGGTCCAATACGATTGGTGCAAAGTTGGCGCCGGAGTTGGCGCGTGACTATCTTATCGACAAGGGCGCTAGGGACGTCAGTATTCGGGCGCGTCAGCGGGACAACGAATATAGAGTTGAAGGGCGACTCGCCGCTGGCGCTGTCCATATCGACGTGGCGGCCCACGGCTCTGGCACGGGAATGAGCGGGCTGGCCTCGGGCGAGGCGCAGGTGGCCATGGCGTCCCGTCCGATTAAGGAATCTGAGCAGTCCCTCCTGGCCGATTACGGTCCCATGGGCACGTTTGAGGCCGAGCACGTCGTCGCCATCGACGGTTTGGCCGTAATCGTGCACCCGTCCAATCCGGTGGAGTCGCTCACCGTGGCGCAAGTCGCCAAGCTATTTGCGGGCGAGGTGCGTAACTGGTCGGAGCTGGGCGGGCCGGATCTGGCCGTCAGCCTCTACGCCCGGGACGACAAGTCCGGCACTTGGGACAGCTTCAAGAGCATGGTGCTCGACGGTCGCCATGTCCTGAGCGAATCGGCCCGTCGGTTTGAGTCCAACGACCGGCTATCCGATTCGGTGGCGGTGGATCCCGGTGCCATTGGTTTCGTCGGCTTGGCCTCCGTACGCCGGGCCAAGGCGTTGAGCATCTCCCAGCACGGCACCCAACCACTGCGCCCCGAACCTCTCTATGTCGCCACTGAGGACTATGCTCTATCCCGGCGCCTGTTCATGTATACCCTGCCGGGGCGCACGCCCCCGCTGGTGCGGGAGTTCATCACATTCGTGCACAGTGGGGCCGGGCAGGAGCGGGTGGCCAAGGTGGGGTTTGTCTCCCAGAACCCCGTGAGTCTGAAACCTGAGTTGGCCCCCGAGGTGCCGGCCTCCTACAAAACGCTGGTCAGGCACGCCGAACGCTTATCGATCAACTTTCGTTTTGAGGCTGGCAGCGCCCGCCTGGACAACAAAGCTCAATGGGATCTCCAGCGGCTGAGCCGGTTCCTGGCCTTGCCTCAGAATCGCGGCCGGCAATTACAGCTCATCGGTTTTGGCGACGCCGAGCAGACTGAGCATCGGGCCTTGGTGTTGTCTCGCATGCGCGCGCTACGCGTCAAGGCTGCCTTGCGGGAGCGGGGCATTCACGCCGCCTCGGTGGTGGGTTTCGGCAGTGATCTTCCCGTGGCGGCCAATAAAGAGGGGGCTCGGCTGAAAAACCAGCGGGTAGAGGTTTGGGTCTTTGACGCCAATGCTTCCCGCCGGGTCAGTGACGGTAAGGATAAATGGGAGAGCCCGCGCGCCGCGCAGCTCATTAGGTGACGTTCTAGGTGACTTTACTAGGTGACTTTGTTTCGACCCGACTGCTTGGAGCGGTAGAGAAGTTCATCCGCCTGTTCCACGGACGCCCCCAGGGCGTCGGCCGTATTGCAGACCGTGGCTCCGAAGCTGGCGGTGATCACGTGCTCCCGGCCCTGGATGGAAAGCGGTTGACGGGCGAGCTGTTCACGCACTTTTTCCGCCACCATGCGGGTGTCTTTCAGGTCGGTTTTGGGGAGTAATAGGAGAAACTCCTCACCCCCGGTCCGGCAGGCAAAGTCCTGTCGGCGCAGCGCCGTGCGGAAGTGCTCCGCCACTTGTTTGAGAACCAAATCTCCCGTGTGGTGGCCGAACTGGTCATTCAGCCGTTTGAAATGATCGATATCGCACATCACTACGCCCATCGGTAAAAACTCTTCGGGCCTGTGTGCCAGATCCCGCCCCAAGTGAGCGTCGATGAAGCGGCGATTGGGCAGCAGCGTTAGCGGATCGGTGTTGGCCTGCTTCTCCCGGGTGGCTTGCAGTACATCCATTTTCTGGTGACTGCGTGCCCGGAAGTAATCATTGATCCAAGACACAATCACCACCAGCACCGCCGAGACGAAAAACCGGCTGGTTTCCTCGGGGCGGTAGTCTGCCCGCGTTAAATCCGGGGTAAACAATAAAACGGCAAGCACCAGCAGAATGACAATATTGCCGAACAGCGCCCTGCGCACGCCCAGCAGGCCGAACAGAACGGCGGGGAAGGGGAATACCCAATAAAGCGCGGTATTGGCGTAGCCCCCATGGTACACCAGGGCAAGCACGAACATAGCCACCAGCACCGCCTCTACCAGGCAGGCACGCTCAATGTTCCGGGACCACCGGTAGTAGCCCACCGTGAGTAAAAACGCGAGAGCTGTGCTGAGCAAAAGAACGGCCAGGGCGGTGCTCCCCGCCGCCCAGTGGCGCACCCCATAGAACAAAATCGCGGCGCCTGCGATGTAACTGACAAACGACATGATGTATCGACGCCGGTCATTGTCGATCTTGTGAGCCTGGTTGTGGCTGTCAGCGATAGTCATGGCGCCAATCCGAGCGTTGGGAGCAGCGCTGTGCTCCCGTGAGTGGAAGATCCTTTTATGCCTGTTCCTTAAGCCTAGTTCAGGTCAGTTTTTGTGCCACCGGTACGATGCTCCCAGTTCTTTTGGCGCTCGTGCTACAGTACCGCCATTATCTGGCGAGATTAGCTGAATTCATGATTCAAACGGCTGACTGGGTCGCGCTCGGAATTACCCTCAAACTGGCAGCCCTAACAACACTGATTTTGTTGGCGGTGGGCACCCCCCTGGCGTGGTGGCTGGCGCGCAGCCGCTGGCGGTACCGGTTTCTGGTGGAGGCGATGGTCGCGCTGCCTCTGGTGCTGCCACCGACGGTGCTCGGGTTTTACCTCTTGCTGGCACTGGGGCCTCGCGGGCCCTTGGGGGCGACCTCCCAATGGCTTTGGGGCGAGCCGCTCGCCTTTAGTTTTACCGGGCTGGTCATCGGCTCGGTGGTGTACTCCCTTCCCTTCGTGGTGCAACCATTGACCGGCGCGTTTAACAGCCTCGGGTCACGCCCGCTGGAGGCGGCAGCCACCCTGCGTGCCGGCACCTGGGATCGGTTTGTCTCGGTGGTATTGCCTCTGGCGCGCCCGGGGTTTCTGACCGCGGCGGTCCTGGGGTTCGCCCACACGCTGGGGGAGTTCGGTGTGGTGCTGATGATTGGCGGCAACATTCCCGGCGAGACCCAAGTGCTCTCGATTGCCATCTACGACCATGTAGAGAGTCTGGATTACCCGCGAGCCCACTGGCTCTCGGGGGGATTGCTGGTATTGTCCTTTGTGCTATTACTAGCGGTCTATGGCCTTAACCGTCGGGTAACGTTGGTAAAATCATGACCGCTGCGTTTCATGCCAACAGCGGGGCGCTGACCCTGCAATTCGATAGCCGACGGGGGGATTTCCACCTGTCGGTGGATCTCGAGCTGCCGGGGCAGGGGGTAACCGGGGTGGTGGGGCCCTCCGGTTGCGGCAAAACCTCGCTACTGCGCGCGGTGGCCGGGTTGGACCGGATCGAAGGAGGACGATTGGCGTTGGGAGAGGACGTGTGGCAATCGCCCACCCATTTCCGCCCGACCCACAAGCGCCGTCTGGGCTATGTATTTCAGGAAGCGAGCCTGTTCGAGCACCTGTCGGTGCGCGCCAATCTTGAATACGGTTGGCGCCGAACGCCCGCGCGTGAGCGCCGCCTTTCCCCCGATACCCTGACCCAATGGCTCAACCTGGGGCCGCTGTTTTCCCGCCCGGTTTCGGCCCTCTCGGGCGGCGAGCGCCAGCGGGTGGCCATCGGCCGAGCCCTGGCCACCAGTCCCGATCTGTTGCTGATGGATGAGCCCTTGGCCGCTCTCGACCCGGCCAGTAAGCAGTCCATTCTTCCCTATCTGGAAACGCTGCACGATAGCCTGTCGATCCCGGTACTGTACGTGAGCCACGCGCCAGAAGAGGTGGCCCGGTTGGCGGACCATCTTGTGGTGATGGCCTCGGGGCGGGTACTTGCCTCCGGGCCGCTGGCGCAGATTTTAACCCGCCCGGACCTGCCTCTGGCCCAGGCCGACGATGCCGCTGCGGTATTGACCGGCACTGTGGAGGGACACGACGACCACTACGCCCTGACCCGCGTGGCGCTGGCCGGCGGTGCGTTGACCCTTACCCGTCAGCCCCGTGAGCCCGGGCAGCCCGTGCGCCTGCGGGTGGCGGCCCGGGATGTGAGCTTGACCCTCAGCCCCTCGGGCGATACCAGCATTCTTAACTGCTTACCGGTGAAGGTGACCGGACTAACCCCCCATGATGCCTCGCGCGTCACCGTTGAGCTGCGCTGCGGCGAGCAGCCTCTGTTGGCAAGAGTGACCCGAAAGTCGGTGGAAGAGCTGCGGCTGGCCCCCGGGGTGGATTGCTACGCCCAGATAAAAACGGCCGCCTTGCTGTAAGAGCTCGGCACTCGTGCCCGATCGCACCAATAGCGTGCATTGTGGTCCGAAGGGGCCGGGGTTGGCCCCCGGCGATGGGTCCCTCCTTGGTTTGGTCGCCGTTCGGTGGCACGGCGCTGGAATGACAAGCTACACTCAAAAAGCTGGGAGGGGCTGGGACCGTTTCAGCTGACACGGCGCTTGCGCCTGGCGTAGTCCTTGCAATGCTCCTAGGCGGGGCCGTGCCGAAAGAGAAACTCCCAGAGCGGTCGGTAGGCGCGCATACCACCCAGTTACAAGACACCCACCACAATGACGAGGATCGGAATGTCAGCTCGTTCCGATTCACAATCCGGCGTCCCGCATGCGGCGGGGCTCCGGGATCGAAAGGACAACCGCAATTATGGCTAAAAATCTGTATATGTTGCCGGAGGACTTGCCGGCGCCCCAGGCCGACGGGGCTTGCGATCACCTTCAGGGCTTGGCGTTGCCCGAGCGGCCGCTTCCCAGCACTTCCGGCGAACCGGTGGACCTGAGCGCTATCAACGGTACCGCCGTGGTTTTTTTCTACCCGATGACCGGCAAACCCGACCAGCCACCGATGCGCGGCTGGAATAAAATTCCCGGGGCGCGGGGCTGCACCACCCAATGCTGCGCTTTCCGCGACCGCTACCCCGAGTTCCAACGCCTGGGGGTGGAAATCTACGGGGTCAGCGCTCAGCCGCTGGAAGACCAGAAGGAAGCGGTCGAGCGATTACACTTGCCCTTTCCGCTACTAAATGACTCCGGCTTGGTTTTGGCGACGGAGCTGGAACTGCCCACGTTCGATTACGACGGTGCTCGTTACATTAAGCGGGTGACGCTGTTGGTTGAAGGCGGGGTGGTTCGTCAGGTGTACTATCCGATTTTCCCGCCGCATTTGAACCCAACGGATATCCTATCGCAGCTTAGGAGCTGAAGCGCAGGTCGATGGCCAAGTCGGCGGCCAGGCAGGGCCAGCGGCGCAACTCCTCCGACCACCCCCGGTCGCGGTGTTGCGCCACATAGCGCTGGAAGTTCTTACTGTTAAAAGAATACTCGTTGAGCAACAACTCCGCCGAAAACAGCACGGCCTGGTCGAGTTCGTTGGCGAAGGGCTCGCCGATCAGTTCGTGGGCGATGACATTGGCCCGGGTCAGGTCCATTGGCGCGAGAGGTATTCCGCAGTAGGCGATAAATCGGTCATTAACTTCCTCCAACAGCCGGTGGGCGAGGTAGCTTTCATCGAGCATGGCGACCAGTTGACTGTGGCTGCTGACCAGCTCCGGCGGCGATAGAAAGTAATCACAGGCGATGTTCAGTAGGGGTTCAACCCGGTCATCAATACCCGCTTCCCGGGTGATGTCGTCAATGGCTTGGATGAAATCCGGTACATGCTCAATGTAGCGCACCACAAAATCCCGCAGAGCGGCGGCGGCCTGCTCCCGAGGCAGTTTGATAGCGCTGTGCAGATGCCGGGCGCGCTGCTCCAGTATGCGATTGAGCTGTCCTGTCTCTAGATCCCGTTTTTTCGCTTTTTGAATCAGCGCTTCGATGCGATCGAGCGGTCTGAGACACATGGTGCTGGGATGGCCCTCCCCGGGCTGGGTGTGGTTCATAGAGATTTCTTGTCATGGGTGTCAACCGGTTACAGGTCGGCCGCACTGTGGTTTGGGCGGCGACTCATGGTCCATGCGGTAATGTTGCAGGTAATACCACATTTAAACTTACTTCAAAAGTAACCAATTACAAGGCGTTTTTAAGAGTGATTTATTCTAACCGCGAAGAAAAAGCGCATTTTACATTACTTGAATGCCAGCCAACCCCCCTTGCGGGTTAGGTGGTAGTAGGCGCCACCCAGCAGTGCCCCCCGGGCACCGTTGAAGACCACAAACGCCAGCCAAAGGCCCTGATTTCCCAATGGCTGCAGCCACCACCACAAGGGCGCGAACACCGCCCCGGTAGCGATTAGCACCGTATACTGCATGGCCGCGGTCTGACCACTACCGAGGAATATACCGTCCAGTTGGTAACCCCAAACGCCGACGAGGGGGATGAGGCAAACCCAGACGTAATGAGCCCGCACGATGTCGAGCACTTCTGGTTGGCTGGTAAAAACCGTGGGCCACCAGGGCGCGCCCAAGACGAATACAGCGCTAATGAGCACGCTGCATCCCAACGCCCAAAGGGTACTGCGGCGAGTCGCCAAGTGAAAGTCGCCGATCCGGCCGGCGCCAATGGCTCGACCGGTCAGCGCCTCCGCCGCATGGGCAAAGCCGTCCAGAGCATAGGAGGTCAGAAGGAGAAACTGCAGCAGAATGGCGTTGGCGGCAAGAATGTGATTGCCCATGCGGGCGCCCTGGGCGGCAAAGAAAACAAACACCGACAGCAGGCATAGGGTGCGCACAAACAGGTGGCGATTGACCCGCATCAGCCGCCCGTAGGCTCGCCAGCGGGTCACTTCGCCCAGCAAGGAAGGTTGTCCCCGCCCTAGGTTCAGCCGGTGCAGGGTGCGGGCCACTAGCCAGAGCCCGAGCGTCAGGCCGCCATATTCCGCCAACACGCTAGCCCAGGCGGCGCCCTCGCTGTTGAGCCCGAAGCCGAGAATCAGCAGTGCGTCCAGCACAATATTCAGGCCGTTGGTGGTAAAGAGAATCGCCAGGGGGCGGCGGGTGTCCTGGCGGCCGATAAACCAGCCGACCAGAGCGAAATTCATTAGGCTGGCGGGCGCTCCCCAAAGACGGATTCGGGCGTATTCCAGCGCCAGGCCCTGGACCTCGGGGCTGGGGCCCATCCACGCCAGGGCCGGCGCCAACAACCAGGGCCCGATTACCATCAGCGCCAGCGCCAGAGCCAGGGCGAGCGAGAGGCTCTGCACCAGCACCTGGTGAAGTCCCGCTCGATCATTCGCGCCCTCGGCGCGGGCGGCGACGCTGGTGGTGCCCATGCGCAGAAACCCGAACGACCAGAACAGCAGGCTGAGCAGGCTCCCGCCCACCGTCACGGCACCCAAATACACTGGACTGGGCAAGTGCCCGAGAATGGCGGTATCCACTGCTCCCAACAGGGGGATCGACAGGTTGCTGAGCATCATAGGCCAGGCAAGCTGCCAGATATCTCTGTGGGCGGGCGCGCGGCGATTCATGGCGTCGGCAGTCCAATTTGGTGGAGGCGTTCGGGGGCGTCAGAGGCCACAATTGGGCGGCAGTGTACCCCCTTCCCCCAGGAGAATAAACGGGCCCTAACACCATAAAACCATTGACTTTTTTGCCTCGCTATGGCCTCCTTGTCGCCGGTGGTTGCGACATTTCGCCGCAGTGCCCTGGCCGTACCCCGCCATTCCGAACCCGTTGGTTTCCAGCCGACAATGACAGACGACCCTGTTGCCGACCGTCCGTGGGATGGGAAGCTGCTACGTCTTGTGGGTGGCGAGTGGGGGCAGCCGGAGGCTGGGCACCAAAAAAGTCAGTACCAAAAACGCGGTATCGATATTACCCAGTACCGCGCACTAACGAGTATCGAACATTAAGTAGTACTGAACTATAAACATAAGCTAGCTACACGGAGAAATTGGGCGATGTTTAAACGAGCGCATAGGCTGTTCGCCTGGCTGCTTGCCCCTGCCGTGCTGATGACCAGTTATCAGACCCTGGCAGAGAAGGCGGAGTCACTGAAGTTTAATATGACCGAAGGGGTGACGCCGGTCAGTCGCGAAATCCAGGGCCTCCATATGGAGATGTTCTGGTGGTGCGTGGCGATTGGCGTGGTGGTGTTCAGCATCATGTTCTACAGCATGATCATGCACCGCAAATCCCGTGGTGTGAAACCCGCCAACTTTCACGAGAGCACCGGTCTGGAAATTCTCTGGACGGCGATCCCGCTGGTGATTTTGGTCGTTATGGCCATTCCCGCCACCAGCAGCCTGATCACACTCTACGATTCTGAAGAAGCCGACATGAGTGTACTGATCACCGGCTACCAGTGGCGCTGGAAGTACGATTACGTGGACAGCGATGTCAGCTTCTTCAGCAACCTCAGTACCCCGCGCGATGAAATCGACGGGTACGCTCCCAAAAACCCCAATTACCTGTTGGAAGTGGACGAGCCCCTGGTGGTTCCGGTGGGCCAGAAAATCCGCTTCCTGGTGACCGCGGCGGACGTCATCCACTCCTGGTGGGTGCCGGATCTGGGCGTCAAGCGCGACGCGATCCCCGGCTTTATTAATGACTCCTGGGCGGTGATTGAAGAACCCGGCATCTATCGCGGCCAGTGTGCCGAGCTGTGCGGCAAGGACCACGGCTTTATGCCCATTGTGGTTGAAGCCAAGCCCGAAGCGGAATACAACGCCTGGCTGGAAGAAAAGCGGGCGCAGGCGCAAGAGTTGGCCAAGCTGACCGAGAAGACCTTCAGTTTCGATGAGCTCTACGAGCGCGGCGAGAAAGTCTACGGCCAGTGGTGTGCCGCCTGTCACCAAGCCAACGGCGAAGGTGTGGCGGGAACCTTTCCCAGTCTGAAAGAGGGCATTGCCGTCGGTCCGATCGACGAGCACATCGACGTTGTCGTCAATGGTGTGCCCGGAACGGCGATGCAGGCGTTTGGCGAGCAGCTCAGTGAAGTTGATATTGCCGCCGTTGTGACCTACGAGCGCAACGCCTGGGGCAACAACATGGGCGACGAAGCCCAGCCCATTGATATTTATAACCACAAACAGGGCAACTAGGAGGTATCGCAATGGCTCACGGCCCCGCTAAAGGTATTACTCGCTGGTTGTATACCACCAACCACAAAGACATTGGCAGCATGTACCTCTGGTTCAGCTTCGCCATGTTCTTCCTGGGTGGCATTTTCGCCCTGGTCATTCGCGCCGAGCTGTTCCAGCCCGGCCTGCAGATAGTGGAACCCAACTTTTTTAACCAGATGACCACCATGCACGGCTTGATTATGGTGTTCGGTGCGGTTATGCCGGCCTTCGTCGGCTTGGCCAACTGGATGATCCCGATGATGGTGGGCGCGCCCGATATGGCCCTGCCACGCATGAACAACTGGAGCTTCTGGATCCTGCCGTTCGCCTTCATGATGCTGGTCTCTACCTTGTTCATGGAAGGCGGCGCTCCGAACTTCGGCTGGACTTTCTACGCGCCGCTGTCCACCACTTACGCGCCGCCCTCGGTCACGTTCTTCATCTTCGCCGTGCATATCATGGGTGCCAGCTCGATCATGGGGGCGATCAACATCATCGCCACCATCCTGAACATGCGCGCGCCGGGCATGACCCTGATGAAAATGCCCCTGTTCGTCTGGACCTGGTTGATTACCGCCTACTTGTTGATCGCGGTTATGCCAGTGCTGGCGGGTGTGGTCACCATGATGCTCATGGATATCCACTTCGGCACCAGTTTCTTTGACGCCGCCGGTGGTGGTGACCCGGTACTGTTCCAGCACGTGTTCTGGTTCTTCGGGCACCCCGAGGTGTACATCATGATTCTGCCGGCCTTCGGTATTGTCAGTGCGATTATTCCCACCTTCGCGCGCAAGCCGCTGTTCGGTTACTCCTCCATGGTGTACGCCACCGCCTCCATTGCGTTTCTGAGCTTTATCGTCTGGGCGCACCACATGTTTACCGTGGGCATGCCCATCGCCGGTGAGCTGTTCTTCATGTACGCCACCATGCTGATCGCGGTGCCCACCGGCGTGAAGGTATTCAATTGGGTCGCAACCATGTTCCGCGGCGCCATGACCTTCGAAACGCCCATGTTGTTCGCGGTGGCCTTTGTCATACTGTTTACCATCGGCGGTTTCTCCGGCCTGATGCTGGCTATTGCCCCGGCGGACTTCCAGTACCACGACACCTATTTTGTGGTGGCGCACTTCCATTATGTGTTGGTGCCCGGCGCCATCTTCTCCATCACCGCGGCGGTCTATTACTGGCTGCCCAAGTGGTGTGGCCACATGTACAACGAAACCATGGGCAAGGCACATTTCTGGCTGGCCTTTATCGGCTTGAACCTGACCTTCTTCCCCATGCACTTCGCCGGGCTGGCGGGTATGCCGCGGCGGATTCCGGATTACCATATGATGTTCGCCGACTGGAACATGCTCTCTTCCATGGGCGCCTTCCTCTTTGGCGGCGCGCAGGTGCTATTCCTGTATATCGTGGTGTCCACCATTTTGAAAGGTAAGAAAGCGACGGCGGAAGTGTGGGAGAACCCGGAAGGGTTGGAGTGGACGGTACCGTCACCGGCGCCCTACCACACCTTCAGCACCCCGCCGGAAGTGAAGTAGGTCAGTTGCGAGGTTGTCGCGATGAATCGGCTACTGCCTGAAAACCCCGTCGCCGCACTCAGCATCAAGCTGGGTGTGTGGGCGGTGGGCATGTTTGTCTTCGCGCTGTGGATCATGCCGCCGATGTACGATGCGTTTTGCGAAATCACCGGGCTCAACGGCAAAACTGGGGATCGTTACGAGGTCACCAGCGCGGAGGTCGATACCAGCCGAACCATTAAAGTTCAGTTCGTGGCAACCAACAACCAGGGCATGCCGTGGGAATTCGCCCCCGAGGTTCGGACGGTGGAAGTACACCCCGGAGAGCAGACGCGGGTGAACTTCGAAGCGTTTAACCCCACCGAGCAAAAGATGGTCGGTCAGGCGATTCCGAGTTTGGTGCCCTACAAGGCGAGTAGTTATTTTCATAAAACCGAGTGCTTCTGCTTCGATCAGCAACACTTGGAGGCGGGGGAAGGCGCGGAACTTCCGATGTTTTTTATCGTGGATCGCGATCTGCCCCAACAAATCCATACCATCACCCTGTCCTACACTCTGTTTGATGTTACGGACCGGTTCGAGGATGGTGAAGACAACGTGGCGAGCGTGACACAATAACAACGAGTGCGGAGTAAACACTATGGCGACAAGTGAAGGAACTTATTACGTACCAGAGCAGAGCAAGCTACCGCTCTGGGCCAGCTTCGGGCTGTTTCTAACGGTCTTCGGCGCGGCCAACTGGATGAATGGCAACAGCTCGGGCCCCTACCTGTTTTTGGCCGGTGGGCTGGTGTTTGCCGTGGTCCTGTGGAACTGGTTCGGTGCCGTCATCAATGAAAACATGGCGGGCCTGAACAGCGCTCAGCTGAAGCGTTCCTACGTGTGGGGCATGAGCTGGTTTATTTTCAGCGAGGTGATGTTCTTTGCGGCTTTTTTCGGCGCCCTTTACTATATCCGGCATATTGCGTTGCCCGAGCTCGGCGGCGCCACCGACGATACCGCCACCAACGAGTTTCTTTGGAAGGGTTTCGATGCCAGCTGGCCATTGATGAATACCCCGGCCGAGGCCGTTGACGGCAATGCGGCGACGGTAAAAGGGCCGGACCAAAGCATGAGCTATTCCCAAGTCAGCTCAATTTGGACTTGGCTGCCCTTCTGGAACACGGTGATCCTGCTTCTTTCCAGTGTCACTGTCCACTTTGCCCACAGCGCGATCAAAAACAACGCCCGGCGCGCGTTCAACTCCTGGCTGGGGGCTACCATTGTACTGGCCATTATCTTCCTGTTTCTGCAGGTGGAAGAGTATGTTCACGCCTACCAGGAAATGGGGCTGACCTTGCAGTCCGGTGTTTACGGTACGACGTTCTTTATGCTTACCGGCTTCCACGGTATGCACGTATTTCTGGGTACTTTCATGCTCACGGTCATGTGGTTGCGCTCGGTACTGAAAGGGCATTTCAAGCCGGACGACAACTTCGGGTTTGAAGCCGCCAGTTGGTACTGGCACTTTGTGGATGTTGTGTGGGTCGGCCTGTTCTTCTCCGTTTATATTTTCGGGTGACGCGCCGGTGGGCGCGCGCTCACAGGCGCGCGTCCCACGGGGCGGAGCTGGAAAGAATCCCGCTGTAAAAGCCGTAAAAAACGCAAAGCATCATCAATGTTGCCAGCGTGATTCGAATGCCCAGGGCGTAGAGAGTGCGCTTGGACTCCGGAACGCCGGAATCTTTCAGCAGAAAGCGCAGGCCGCTGGTTAGGCTGGCCAGAACGCCCAGGAAAAGAATCAGTATAGTGATTTTCAGCCACATAACGGCTCCAGTTTTGACGCGTTGGATGTAACGGTGAACGCTCATAAAACGTCCGCTCCGAAACAGTTTACCACCGCCTTCCGTCGAAAAGTCACGGTGCTTTGCCTGCTGACCTTTCCTCTTCTGCTGTCCCTGGGTATCTGGCAGCTTCAGCGGGCCGAGGAAAAGCGCGAGCGTCAGGGGGAGCTTGAAGCGGTGCAGAGCCAGCCGCCCGAGATACTCCCCGGGGCTGACTTGGGGCAGCTCTCCGAGCACCGCCGCCTGATCCTTACCGGATACTATTGGCCCGGGCGCAACTGGCTGCTGGACAACCGCCAGCGCCAAGGCAAAGTCGGGTTTGAAGTGGTGACCCCTTTTGAGCTGAGCGATGGCACGGTGCTGTTGGTCAATCGTGGTTGGATACGCGGCGAACGGGATCGCAGCACACTGCCTGACCCAGCGGTGCCCGAGGGGGAAGTCACGCTTTTCGGCGAATGGTGGTCCCCGAGTGACCACCCCCTCCTCGAGGGTGAAGGTGCCAGCGCCGGCTGGCCCAAGGTGATTCTATCCATTGAGCCCGAGCTCATGGCGGAAACGCTCGGTGAGCCCTTGGGCGGGCATTACGTCAAGCTGGATGACGGCAGCCCCGGAGCGCTAATCACGCAGTGGCAGCAATACGAGATTAGCGCGGCCAAACATTTGGGCTACGCCGTACAATGGTTCGCCATGGCGCTGGCGGTGCTGCTGTGGTTCGTATTCACGGCGACGAGCCTCGGGCGCCGGTGGCGCCACAAAGACAACGAAGCAGCCTAAGGCACCACTAGGGACCAACAGGCAAAGCGACAAGAGTATGACTATGAGTGACGCCCCCCGCACCGATGAACGCGAACAACAGCTCCAACGCCGTGGCCGGATTATTGCCACCGCCCTGATGGCGGTGGTGGCGCTGCCCATGTTGATCGCGTACGTGTTTTATCACACCGGCGTCGGCATTCCCGACGGCCAGATCAACAAAGGTGACCTGATCGACCCGCCCCAGCGTTTCTCCCAGTGGGAACCGCGCACCCTCAATGGGGAGCCCTGGCAGGCGGAACCGGAGCAGAAGCGCTGGCGCCTGATTGTGCCGATTCCGAGCGATTGCTCCGGCCACTGTGAGGAAAACCTCTATCTTACTCGCCAGGTTCACGTGCGCCTGGCGGACAAGGCCTATCGGGTCAAACGCCTGATCATGCCGATGGGCGGGGCGATGGAAGAGTCGGTGCGACGCTTCCTTCAGGAGGAGCATCCGGGTACTGAATGGGTTCGACCCGACCGGGCCTCGATGATGGCCTCGCTCAAGCAAACCAATCAGCCCGAGCCCCCCCTGGATAGCGGGCGGTACTACCTGATGGATCAGGAAGGGTTTGTAATGATGAGTTATACGCCCGAGCATTCGGGCAGTGAGTTGCTAAAAGATCTGAAGCGCCTGCTGCGCTATTCTTACGACGACTGACCGGTGCCAGGAGAGACGCCCTTGTCCCCCATTCGATCACAGAAGAAAAACGGTTACCGCTGGGCCCTGTTCGCGACACTATTGTGTATGGGTGTGGTGGTGTTGGGTGCGTTTACCCGGCTGGCCGACGCGGGCTTAGGTTGTCCGGACTGGCCCGGGTGTTATGGCCATCTGACCTGGCCCAAGTCGGCCGAATCGGTGGCGCGCGCCGAAGCGCTTTTTCCCGAAGCGCCGGTGGAGCACGACAAAACCTGGCCCGAGATGGTACACCGATACTTTGCGGGTGCCCTGGGGCTGGTGATTCTCGGGCTCACCGTGGCCATGTGGCGGTTCGCCCAACGTGCGCCCGCGATGCAGTACCCCCGTTGGCACGCCAGTGGGTTATTGGCACTGGTGGTGCTCCAGGCCGCCTTTGGTATGTGGACGGTGACGCTGAAGCTTTGGCCCCAAGTCGTGACCGCCCATCTACTGGGCGGCTTTGCCACGCTGAGCCTGCTTTGGCTACTGACGCTGCGCCTGTACAACCGCCCCTGGACTCTGTCGGGGAACAGTCATCGCCGCTTGATTGGAATGCGGCCGTTGGTGTGGTTGGCGGTGGCGGTCGTGGTGGGGCAGATTGCGCTCGGCGGTTGGACCAGTTCAAACTATGCGGCACTGGCGTGTACGGACTTTCCCACCTGCCACGGCCGGTGGTGGCCGGCAATGGATTTTGCACGCGCCTTTAATTTTGCACAGAGCGTGGGCCCCAATTACTTGGGGGGCTTGCTCGAAGGGGATGCGCGCACCGCCATTCATATGGCTCACCGCATTGGCGCGGTTGTGACTACGTTGGTGTTGTTGTTGCTGATAACGCGGCTGTGGCGTGTAGGCGTTCGGGCCGCACGGCGGTTAGCCGGCTTGATTGGCCTGCTGTTGGTCGTCCAGGTCACGCTGGGTATCAGCAATGTATTGGCCTCACTGCCGCTGTCGGTGGCGGTTGCCCACAATGCAGTCGGTGCGTTACTGTTGCTATCCTTAGTGACTCTGGCTCATCGCAGTTATTCCGCGATCCGAATCTAGTGGCCGGCCCACTAGGGCGATAATAAATCCGAGGTGCCCCTTCCATGGCGAAGACTATAGACAATACCCGAGCGTCGACCGGCCATATTAGCTGGCGGGATTATTACGAGCTGTGCAAGCCCAATGTAGTGATGCTCATGATCCTCACCTCGGTCATCGGCATGTTGCTCGCGGTGCCCGGTATGGTGCCCTTGGATGTCCTGTTGATCGGTAACCTGGGGATCGCACTTTGCGCGGGCTCGGCCGCCACGGTCAATCACCTGGTGGACCGCCACGTCGATCAGAAAATGGCGCGTACCTTCAATCGGCCCATCGCCAAGGGGCGGGTCGAGCCGATGCAGGCAGCGATTTTTGCCTCGGTGATCGGCGCCCTGGGTATGGCGCTGCTTGTGGTGTTTATCAATACCCTGACGGCGGTACTGACGCTGGTGTCCCTGCTGGGTTACGCGGTGGTGTACACCCTTTTCCTTAAGCGAGCCACTCCCCAAAATATTGTGATTGGCGGTATCGCCGGCGCCGCGCCACCGCTACTGGGCTGGACAGCGGTTACCGGGGAAATCCACGGCCACGCCCTGTTGCTGGTACTGATCATCTTCGCCTGGACGCCACCGCACTTCTGGGCCCTGGCGGTGCATAGAAAGGAGGAGTACGCCAAGGCGGACATCCCCATGCTGCCGGTAACCCACGGGGAGCAATACACCAAGCTGCATATATTGTTGTACACCGTCATCCTGGTATTGGTGACCATGCTGCCCTACATTACCGGCATGTTGAACTGGCTCTACCTACTGGGAGCGTTGGTATTGGGCGCGGGGTTTCTGTACTGGTCCCTGGCGCTACTGCTGAGCAAGAACAAGCCCAACGTGGGAATGGATACCTTCAAGTATTCGATTGTCTACCTGATGGCGCTGTTCGTGATTATGCTGCTTGACCACTACTTATTGCCGGTACCCACTCACTACTTAGCGGCTGGGGTGTAAGCGCCGATGGCCCCGGACGTTAATCGCGCTGCCCAAAGACGCGGCATCCGCCGCACGGTAGCCATCCTGGTAACCATTGTGGCCCTGGTTATTGGCTTGCAGGTCTACAAAGTCACGCGCGAGCCACCTCTGGACCGGGAGGCCCTCAGGGAGCAGGGCACGGTGGTCTTTGAACAGCCCCGCCGACTGACAGACTTCGAACTGGTCAATCACCGTGGTGAGCCTTTCACCGATGAGGACCTGGAGGGCGTCTGGACCCTGGCCTTTTTCGGTTTTACCCACTGCCCGGATATCTGCCCGGTCACCATGGCGGAACTGTCCCGCATGATGGGAGAGCTCAGTGCCGAGCGGCTCGCCAATACTCAGGTTCTGCTGGTAACGCTGGATCCCGCCCGCGATACCCCGGAGGTGTTGGCGGAATACGTTCCCCACTTCCATGAGGATTTTGTGGGAGTGACCGGCGAGTTTTTGACCTTGAAACGCTTCGCGAATGAAGCCAACGTCGCCTTTGCCAAGGTCACTCTGGAGGGTGAAGATTACACCATAGACCACGGCGGCCAAGTCGTCCTGTTCAACCCCCGGGGCGACTATCACGCCTTCTTCAAGCCGCCTTTTGATCCAGCGAAAATGGCGGAGCACTATCGGGCGATTACCGAGGCGTTTCCTCACTAACGGATCCCGTTTCGGTGGCCCTCTCGTGCACGTTCCCGGCGCTATCGGCACTGAGGGCCCATCGGCACCGGGACCTCTACCCCTCTCCCCAAGGCGTAGGCTGGGTAAGCGCAGCGCCACCCGGCAACCCCTTCTCTATGTGAACCCTCTAATGTAGACACCCTACAGGTTGGCGGGGAGCCGTGCCCCACGAGGAAATATCCCAAAAATAAAGAACGTTTTCCGTGTCAATTGAACCTGTGGTATACAGAGAGCCATAATAATCCGTTGCTCAGCGTGTTTTCAGCCCGCCGTGCGCCGTTGATCGCTCTCAAGAGCGAGTTCAAAGGAGAGTTCGAAAACCCCATGAATGATAGTGCGCAGGTCCAAACTCCAGCTCGGGCGCAAGCCATGACCGGCTTGGCGCTCTGGCTGCCCCTGTTTCTGATTGTCAGCCTCTTTTTTATGTGGGGCGTGGCCAACAACCTGAACGATATTTTAATCACTCAGTTCAAAAAAGCGTTTGTGCTCAGTGATTTTGCTTCCGGGTGGGTGCAGTCGGCGTTCTACTTCGGCTACTTCGCCCTGGCCATTCCGGCCTCGCTGGCAATGAAGTGTTTTGGCTATAAGGCGGCGGTTATTACCGGGTTGCTGCTCTACGGCTTGGGGGCCGGGCTGTTCTATCCCGCCGCCCAGGCGCAGGAGTATGGGTACTTTTTATTGGCACTGTTTGTGATTGCCAGTGGCTTGGCGTTTTTGGAAACCTCCGCGAACCCGCTGATCGTCGCCATGGGGCACCCGGAGACGGCCGAGCGGCGGCTCAACTTCGCTCAATCCTTCAACTCCCTGGGGACTATCTCAGGGGTATTGATTGGGCGTGAGTTCATTCTCTCCGGTGTGGAGCCCAGCCCAGCAGCTCTGGCGGCCATGACGCAGGCCGAGCGCACGGCGTTTTACACGGCCGAAGTCCAGGCAGTCGCGGCCCCCTACGTGGCGATTGCCGCCGTTGTGCTGCTCTGGGCGTTGGCGGTGTGGTGGGTGCGTTTCCCCACCGTTGTTGGCGGGCAGGAGGACACCGACCACCGTTTTCGCTTACGGGATTTCAAAGCGCTGTTTCGGCGGCGTTACTACCTTTTCGGCGTGGCGGCCCAGTTCTTTTACGTGGGAGCGCAGGTGTGTATCTGGAGCTATATGATTCGTTATGGGCAGGCAGCCCTGCCCGGCGCGGGGGAAAAGACCCTGGCGGATTACCTTGCCGCCTCCCTCGTGGCGTTTATGATCGGCCGCTTCGTCGCCACTGCCTTAATGGGGCGGGTGGCTCCCGCCCGTTTGATGCTGATCTACGCCCTGGCCAACATCGTGCTTTGCGCCGTGGCCATGCTCGCCCCCAGCCGGGTTGGTCTGGTGGCCCTGGCCGGTACCAGCTTTTTTATGTCCTTAATGTTTCCCACTATCTTCGCACTCAGCCTCCGGGGCCTCGGTGCCCTGACCAAAGCCGGTTCCGCTCTGTTGGTGATGGCCATTATTGGCGGGGCGGTTATCACCGCGTTGATGGGGTTGGTGTCAGATCTGACGGCGATTCATTGGGCCGTGGGTGTGCCCCTGGTGTGTTTTTTCGTGGTCGCGGCTTTCGCCCGGCGTACCCTCAGGGAGGGCATGGCGAAGTCGGGGAAGGGTTCGGTATAGAGGGAAGGGTATGAACGAAATCATTGATGCCCACCATCACTGCTGGCAGCTGAGCCGGCCCGAATGTCGTTGGCCCACCCCGGCGCTAGAACCACTCTACCGGGATTTGGGCCCGGCGGACTTCTGGGCGGAGGCCTCGTCCTGTGGCGTCAGTGGTTCCATTTTGGTCCAGTCCCAGCCTCACCTTGACGATACCCAATACCTGTTGACGCTGGCGGAGCGGGATCCGCGTATTCTGGGCGTAGTCGGATGGGTGGACCTCAGTGCATCCAATGCCGTGCAGACCGTGCACGAGCTGGCGGACCACCCCCGTCTCTGCGGTATTCGGCCCATGCTTCAGGACCTGGGTGAGGATGATTGGATTTTGCGCCGTGCGCGTCCCGACGCGCTGGCGGCTCTGGCCGAGCGGAAGCTGGTATTCGATGCCCTGGTGACCCCCCGTCAGTTACCGGTGATCCACGCTCTGGCACGGCACCATCCCACCCTTTCAATTGTGCTTGATCACGGGGGCAAGCCCAATATTGCCCAAGGGGAAATGGAGCAGTGGACGCAACACCTTGCGGCCCTGGCCTCGAAGCCGAATGTGGCATGTAAATTGTCCGGCCTGGCCACTGAAATGATGCCCGCGCAACCGGCGGAGGCAATGAACGATTACATTGACCGTATTTTGACTCTGTTCGGACCCAAACGGGTGCTATGGGGGAGTGATTGGCCCGTGCTGACCTTGAACAGCCATTACGCCGATTGGTTGGCGCGGGCCCGCGAGCGGGTGCGCTTGCGGTGTCCGGAACAGGAAGCAGCGGTGTTTGGGGGCAATGCCCGGGTGGTCTATGGGTTAGCCCCTAAAAGTTAGAGGTTCGAGCTGGTGCCAGTGCGGCATTGCCGAGAAAGCGGTTGACAAACGGTGTGTTTTTAATTTTACTTGTAAGTGGTTTTTTAATTATAAAAACGTCGAGCGCCTCGGCACCCGCTGTTCAGGCCCTCGTTCACCGCTCGCAAGTCGCTTGTTAATCGAAAGACCGAACAATTCCCACACTCAATAGAAGGCCGCTCGTGACATTGCCCCGCTCCCAGCAACGCCGCCCCTTGGGTGACACCCCCCTAGAGCTTCCTCTGCTCGGCTTTGGGTCGGCCCCGTTGGGCAACCTCTATCGGCCTCTCTCCGAGGATCAGGCCCGGGCCACGTTAATCCAGGCCCGCGCCGACGGTATCAGCTACTTCGACACCGCGCCCCACTACGGTTTTGGGCTGAGCGAGCAGCGCTTGGGAGCCGTCTTGGCACGGGAGTCTTGCACGCTTTCCTCCAAGGTGGGGCGGCGGCTTGAGCCGATCGCCTCCGATGGGCGGGCCGAGACCCGGTTTGGCTTCGTTCGGGCTCCGGATCTGACCCCGGTGTTTGACTACAGCTACGAGGGCGTAATGGCCCAGCTTGAAGAGAGCCGCCTACGGCTCGGGCGCCGCCCCGCGATTGTCTACGCCCACGATCTGGGGCCCCTAACCCATGGTGAACGGGACCGCTTTTACTGGGACCAGTTTTGCCAGGGTGGCTATCGCGCTCTTCGGGAGTGTAAACAGCGGGGGCTCATTCACGCCATTGGCCTGGGGGTTAATGAAACCGCCGTGTGTGAGCGCGCCCTGAATGAACTGGATATCGATGTGCTGTTGCTTGCCGGGCGCTACACCCTTCTGGAGCAGGCCGCCCTCGAGCGGCTCTTGCCGGCCTGCCTGGCCAAAGGGGTGCCAGTGGTGATTGGGGGCGCCTTCAATTCGGGGATTCTCGCCAGCGGGGTAGGGGGCTCGGGGCCGTTTCGCTATAACTACGAGTCCGCGCCCGTGAGCATCATTGAGCGGGTGGCCGCCTTGGAGGTGGTGTGCGCGGACTTTGGCGTCCCCCTACCGGCGGCGGCGTTGCAGTTTCCCACGGCCCACCCAGCGGTGGTGTCGGTGATTGCCGGCTGCGCGCATCCAGAGGAAGTCCACCAAGCGAAGGTCTGGATGGACGCCCCCATACCACCGGCCTTCTGGGATGCTCTGAAAGAACAACAACTGTTAGCGGGCGACGCGCCCGTACCGGCTTAGGGAGATCGCACGTCATGAATGACAAAGCCGCCGCGAAAGAGGCGCTGATTCTGCTCCATCCGAGCGACAATGTCCTAGTCGCCACCCGGACTCTGAGGGCGGGCACAAGGGTGGTTGTCGGTGAGCGCCCCCTGGAGCTGCCCCAGCCCTTGGGGGTGGGGCACAAGATGGCCCGCTGGGACATGGCCCAGGGAGAGAAGGTCTTTAAGTACGGGGCGCCCATCGGCTCTCTCTTGGCGCCGGTCGCCGCCGGTGCCTGGGTACACATGCACAACATGACCAGCGATTACCTGGCCAGCCATACGCGGCGCCGTGAAGACCGCCCGCCCCCCTCGTTACAGGAGCCGAAACCGTGAGTGCTATCCCGCAGGCCACCGCTCAGCCCCCCTCCCTCAGGGGTTACCTTCGTGAGGACGGACGAAAGGGCATTCGCAACGTGGTATTGGTCGCCTATCTGGTGGAGTGCGCCCACCATGTCAGCCGGAAGATCGTCCAGCATTTTGACGACCTGGACGTTCACCTGATCGGCTTCCCCGGCTGCTTTCCCAACGATTACGCCAGCGACATGATGAACGCGCTGTGTACCCACCCGAACGTGGGTGGGGTACTGTTGGTCTCGCTCGGCTGTGAAAGTATGGACCGGGACGAGTTGCGTGAACAGATTGCCGCCAGCGGCCGCCCGGTCGACTTGCTGGTGATTCAGGAAAATGGTGGCACTGCCTCCACCGTGGCCAGAGGCATTCAGAGTGTGGGCGCCCTGCGTGAGCAGATGGCACAACAGGTCCCCGTACCCATGGCCATGAATGAGCTGGTGGTGGGCACCATTTGCGGCGGCAGTGACGGCACCAGCGGGATTACCGCCAACCCGGCGGTGGGCCGGTGCTTTGATCGCCTGGTGGCGGAGGGCGCCGCCTGTATGTTTGAAGAGACCGGCGAGCTGATTGGCTGTGAGAACATCATGGCGGAGCGGGCCGCGACTCCCGAGCTCGGGCAACAGATTCAGGACAGCGTCGCCAAGGCCGAGCGCTATTACCGCACCATGGGGTTTGGGAGCTTTGCTCCCGGCAATGCCGATGGCGGCCTGACCACCCTGGAGGAGAAGTCCATGGGGGCTTATTCCAAATCCGGCGCCTCGCCCATCAGCGGCTTGCTCAAGCCCGGCGATTGCCCTCCCGCGGGCGGTCTCTACCTGTTAGATGTGGTTCCCGACGGCGAGCCCAGGTTCGGGTTCCCCAACATTGCCGACAATGCCGAGATCGTTGAGATGATCGCCAGTGGCTGTCATCTGACTTTGTTCACCACTGGACGCGGCTCGGTGGTGGGTTCGGCAATCTCGCCGGTGATTAAAATCTGCGCCAACCCGGAAACCTACGAAAAACTCTACGGGGATATGGATGTAAACGCCGGGCGGATTCTTAACGGCGATGCCAGTCTCGACGAGGTGGGTGAGGAGATTTACCGCCAGGTGCGGGCCGTCGCTTTGGGCGAGCGAAGCTTGTCCGAACAGCTCGGGCACCAGGAGTTCATTCTGACCTACAAATCCTTCGAGCCCATCGGGCCCGGCTGTTTGCCGGTTAGGCGGGTGTAAGCGAGGGCCCAGGACAAGGGAGAGCGGCTAACGAGACGACAACCGGTTCACAGGCTATGGATGGCCAGCACTGGTACAAAAGGGGAGCCGTGCCCGTCAACCATTCGCCATGTGATCCTGCGTCAGCCATTCGAGCACGGCATAGCGGCTCTCAAGCATGTCTCGGTAGACCTTCATGACTTGGGGGTTGGGGCTGGCTTGGGTTTCCAGGCGGCCGAGGCGGTCGGTAAGGAAGGCAATATCCTGGTGTACCTTGGTGGCGATGGCATCGCCTCTGACGGATTCGTTGCCGATTACAACATTTGGGCTGACCATAAGCAGAGTCCTTTTGCGTGCTTGTATAACAACTCTGCCATTATTGCACAAAAATCGGTCAAATGGAGCCGTTTTACCAAAATAATGTTGTCATGGATGACGCGGAAACCACCGGGGAAGGGGTAGGAGCTGGTTGGAAGGTGTAAAGGCGCGCCGGAGGGTGAGCACTTCAGCCGTCGGCACGCTTTAGTAGGGAGAGCACAAATGCCACGGTGGCACACAGTACGATCGAAGGTCCGGCGGGGCTGTCCCAAATAAAAGAGGCTCCCAAACCGCCGGCTACCGAGAGCGCCCCGAGCAGACTCGCTCCCAGCGCCATGGTCTCGGGAGTGTGGGTAAGACGCCGGCTGGTGGCCGCCGGAATAATCAGAAGGGCGGTAATCAGCAAGACCCCCACCACCTTCATGGCGATGGCAATCACCAGGGCCATCAATAGCATTAAGGCGGTGCGCACAGCCGTGACCGGCACGCCCTCCACGTGGGCCAGATCCTCGTGCACGGTTATGGCGAGCAGGGGGCGCCAGAGCAGCAGTAAAAGGGCTGAGACGACCACCGAGATTACCCAGACGGTTACCACATCCGTGGCACTGGCGGAGAGGATGTCGCCAAACAGATACCCCAGCAGGTCGATCCGGCTGTTCGTAAATAGGCTTACCATCACCAGCCCCAAGGCCAGGGTGGAGTGGGACAGAATGCCCAGCAGGGTGTCGGTGGCCAGCAACCGGTTGTGCTGCAGGGCCACCAAAACCAGGGCTAGCAGCAGACACCCCACGGCCACGGCCAGGTTGAGGTTGACGTTCAGCAATAGTCCGAAGGTCACACCCATCAGGGCGGAGTGGGCCAGGGTGTCACCGAAATAGGCCATCCGGCGCCAGACCACCAGAGCGCCCAGGGGGCCGGCCACCAGGGCCACTCCCAGGCCGGAGAGTAGGGCGTAGAGTAAAAAATCAGGCATGGTTGTGCGCGTTGTCCGTGTCCAGTTCGACAATGTTGCCGTGGTCGTCGTGTTTGTGGTCGTGGTGATGAGTGTACGGCGCGACAAGGGGTTTGGCCCGTTCTCCGAAAAGCGCGTGGTAGGCTGGGTCGGAGGTGACCTGGTCGGGGTGGCCGTGACAGCAGACGTGCTGGTTTAAACAGATTACCGTATCGGTGGTAGCCATCACCAAGTGTAAGTCATGGGAGACCAGCAGCACCCCGCATTCCCGTTGGCGCCGAATATCATTGATGAGTTGGTACAGGGCCTCCTGGCCGGTGACATCGACCCCCTGGACCGGTTCGTCCAGCACCAATAGGTTAGGATCCCGCAGTAGGGCCCGGGCGAGCAGTACCCGCTGGGTTTCGCCCCCGGACAAGTGGCTCATGGTGGCGCTCAGAAGGTCTTCGATACCCGCCAGGGCCACCACTTCCCCCAGGGGCAGGCGGGGACGGCCTCCCAGTGTGAGGAAGCGTTTGACCGTCAGCGGCAGGCTGGGATCGATATGGAGTTTCTGGGGCATGTAGCCAATACGCAGCCCCGGGCGGCGCTCGAGCCCCCCTTCGTCCGGGCGAATGAGCCCGAGCACGCAGCGCACCAACGTGGTCTTGCCAGCGCCGTTGGGGCCAATCAAGGTAACGATCTTGCCCTGCTCCAGGGTCAGGTCGGCACCGTGGAGAATCGTGCGCCCGCCTCGGCGCACGGCAATATCTCGGGCGCTAAGTAGAGCTTCAGGCATCGGCCTGGCTCCGGCAGTCGGGACACAGTCCGGTGACTTCCAGAGAGTGGCTCTCAAGCCTAAATCCGGCCTCCCGGGCGTTGTCCATAATGGTCTCGTTCAACTGCGTGCTCTCGATTTCCACCGCCACGCCGCAAGCCCGGCAGAGCAAAAAGTGGCTCGGGTGCCGGTGTTCGGGGCTGTGGCAGCCGACGTAGGCGTTCAGACCGTTAATGCGGTGAATCAGACCCTGCTCCAGCAAAAAGTCCAGCGCCCGGTACACCGTGGGGGGTGCGACGCGGCGAGTGGAGGCCTTGGCCAGTTGGTCCATCAATTGGTAGGCTCCCAACGGCTTGTGGCTCTGCCATACCAGCTCCAGCACCTGTTCGCGCAGCGGCGTCAACCGGGCACCGCGTTCATTACATAGCGTGCGGGCCGAGTCCAGTGCACCGCGTACACACAGGCGGTGGTTATGGTGTCGGAACGCCAGGGGGGTGTGAGTCATAGCATGGCCTCGGCTCGGGCTTTTCTCTCAACGATGTTACACTATAACCCTTTCTATCTTCAGGTGCGAGTTCCCCTATGCGTCCTAGCGTTGTTTGCCGACCTCCCTTGGTGCGGATTGGTTTGTGGTTATTAATGAGTGGGCTGAGTGTGTTTGCCAGCGTGGCTCGGGCTGAGGTTGACGTGGTCACCAGCATCAAGCCGCTGGCGTTAATCGCCCGCGCCGTGGTGGGTGAAAGCGGCCGGGTCAGCCATCTGCTGCCCCCCAACGCCTCACCCCACGATTATCCCCTTAAGGTTTCCGACATGCAGCGTTTGACCGACGCCGACCTTGTGGTTTGGGTTGGGGAGAACCTGGAAACCTTTCTGCGCCGCCCCTTAAATCCGCTCAAGGCCGAGAAGCGCCTGACGCTCTCCACGCTGGAGGGAATTCACTGGCCGGAGCAGGACGAGCACGACCACGACCATGGGGACCATCACCACGGCCCTCGGGACCCACACCTGTGGCTAAACCCGAACAACGGGGCCGTTGTGGCGCGGGCACTGGCCGAACGCCTGGCGGCTCTGGACCCGGCCGGAGCGCAGGGCTACCGCGATCGGGCGGGTGCCTTGGAACAGACGCTCTCGGAGTTGGATCGAGCCCTGGAGACCCGTTTGGCACCGGTACGAGATGTGCCATTCGCGGTGTATCACGCCGGTTATCAGCATTTTGTTGACCGTTACCGGCTTAATCAGCGTGCGGCCGTGACGCTTTCTCCCGAACGCCGTCCGGGCGCGCGCCACCTATATGAACTGCGCGAGCGCCTGCGTAACGCCGCTTGCTTGTTTACGGAACCTTATTACGACATGGGCTCGGCGCGCCGTCTGGCGGATGAGCTGAAGCTACGCCTGGGGGAGTTGGACTTGCTGGGCGCGCGCGAGGCCATCACGAGCTATCCACAGTTGCTGGAACGCTTGGGAGAAGATATAGCGCTCTGCCTGGAGAGCGAGCAGGCCTGAGAGTAGAACAAAAAAATCCCCGCCGAGCGTTAGCCGGGCGGGGAGATAAGCGAGGAGAGTTAGTCAATCAATGGTCAGTCGGGCGAACGCCCGGCTCACCGGTATACAAAAGGCCCGCCGCTGCGGGCCAAGCGAGGGGTTAATTGTTTGCCTGCAACTGGCGGCTGAGCTTCTCGTTCAACCGTTCGTTCAGTTTCGCTTCCAGTTCTTCATTCAACGCCTGAGAGCGTTGCTCCAGGTCGTCATTCGTTACGATATCGCGCTGTTCTTGCGCTTTTTCCGGAAGCTCCCACTGCAGCGCCACGCCCGCTTCGGCGGTCGCGATGGCCATGCTCGGTTGGGCGCTGGTGGCAACACCGTCAGCCGCCACGTTGGCGGCGAATAATACAGATGCGATGATCAAGCCAAGTGTCTTCATGGTTTCGCCCTCCATGGGTTTCCCCAGTGGGAGGCTGCTCGCCTTGGTGTCGAACAGCCCCGTGAGTGTGATGTAGAGTGCGGTGCTCTCTATGTGTTACCTATAGTAACACAGTCGTTACTATAGTCCAGTGGTATTTCATGTCGATGATAGAAAAGTGAGGTTTTTGTTAAGTAATTCGCATACTTAGGCGAAACAGTGGAAGTAAAGCCTAAAAATAGGCTGGGTAACACGCCAGTAACAAACTTTTGGTTATAACCGGTGGCTGAACCGCCTCCCGGTTTTGGGTTATGCTTGCCCTCCAATCCATTCGGATTCGACCGCAACCGTGTGAACAGGCTTTAACCCTATGACCCAGACAGCTCCCCTGGTGTTGGTGGACGGTTCCTCCTACCTCTACCGCGCTTACCACGCCCTGCCGCCCCTCAATACCGCCAAAGGCGAACCCACGGGCGCCGTGAAGGGGGTTATCAGTATGCTTCGGCGGCTGCTTAAGGACTTTCCCCAAAGCCCGATGGCGGTGGTTTTTGATGCTAAGGGCCGGACCTTCCGGGACGACCTCTACGCCGAATACAAATCCCAACGGCCTCCCATGCCCGACGATCTCCGGCCCCAGGTCCAGCCCATCAAAGACATTGTGGAGGCCATGGGGCTACCGCTGTTGGTGGTGGAAGGGGTGGAAGCTGATGATGTGATCGGAACTTTGGCACACCAAGCCACGGAACAGAGACGGGACCTGATCGTCTCCACCGGCGATAAGGACATGGCGCAGTTGGTGAATGCTCACATCTCGCTGGTCAACACCATGAATGGCACCCACTTGGACGAAGCGGGCGTGCGGGAGAAATACGGTTTTGAACCGCCGTTAATGATCGACTATCTGGCGTTGATGGGGGACAAGTCCGACAATATTCCCGGCGTACCCGGCGTGGGAGAGAAAACCGCGCGGGCGCTCATTGAGGGTTTGGGGAATCTTGATTCTATTTATGGCAACCTCGAAGCGGTCCGGGAGCTGGGCTTTCGGGGCGCCAAGAAAATGCCCGAGAAGCTCGAAGAGCACAAAGAGCAAGCTTACCTGTCCCGGGAGCTGGCCACCATCAAGACGGATGTGGAGCTGGACCTAAAGCCCGGCGATATTCACCGTGGCGAGCCGGACAACGCTCGTCTGAAGCGTCTGTTTGCAGAATTGGAGTTCAAAACCTGGGTCGCGGAACTCGAAGACGTGGATGCAGAGGCGGCACCCGCGCCGCGCGCCGAGCCTAAAATGGAGGTGGACTATGAGGTGGTCACCGAGCAGGGGGCTTTTGACCAGTGGCTCAAAACCTTAAAGGAAGCGGAGCTGTTCGCCTTCGATACCGAAACCACGAGCCTTCACGCCATGGAGGCTCGCATTGTCGGGGTCTCCTTCGCGGTGGAGCCGGGAAAGGCCGCCTATGTGCCCCTGGCGCACGATTACATGGGCGCCCCCGAGCAGTTGGATCGCGAGGCGGTGTTAAAAGCCCTCAAGCCTCTGCTGGAAGACCCCAAAAAAGCCAAGGTGGGTCAAAACCTCAAATACGACCGCAATGTGCTGCGCAACCACGAGATTGACCTGCGGGGCATCGCCTTTGACACCATGCTTGAGTCCTACGTGCTGAACTCCACCGCCAGTAGGCACGATATGGACAGTCTGGCCCAGAAGCACCTGGACCATCACTGCGTCTCGTTTGAAGCCATTGCCGGCAAGGGCGCCAAACAACTGACCTTTAATCAGATCAAAATTGAAGACGCCGCGCCTTACGCCGCGGAGGATGCCGATATTACCCTGCGCTTGCACCGCAAACTCTGGCCCCAGCTGTCTGAGATCGAGCCCTTAAGGCGAGTCTTCACGGACCTGGAAATACCTCTGGTTCCCGTGCTGGCCAACATCGAACGCAACGGTGCCCTGGTCGATGCCAAGCGCCTGGGCGAGCACAGTCGAGAGCTGGGCAAGCGGCTGGCGGAGTTGGAGCAGCAGGCCCACGAGATCGCGGGCCGCGCCTTTAACCTGGGTTCCACCAAGCAGTTGGGGGAGATCTTGTTCGAAGAGCAGAAGCTGCCGGTGCTCAAAAAAACCCCCAAAGGCAAACCCTCCACAGCGGAGGAGGTGCTGCAGGAGCTGGCGCTGGACTACCCGCTGCCCAAGCTTTTGATGGAATACCGGGGTCTGAGCAAGCTCAAGAGCACCTACACCGACAAGCTGCCCCTGATGATCAATAAGGCGACGGGTCGGATTCATACGTCCTACCATCAGGCGGTGACGGCCACCGGCCGACTGTCTTCCTCGGATCCCAACTTGCAGAACATCCCCATCCGTACCGAGGAGGGACGACGCATTCGGCAGGCCTTTGTGGCCCCCGAAGGCTACAAAGTGCTGGCGGCGGACTACTCTCAGATTGAGCTGCGCATCATGGCGCACTTGTCTGAAGACAAAGGCTTGCTGAACGCCTTCGAGAAAGAGTTGGATGTGCATAAGGCCACCGCTGCCGAAGTGTTCGGCACGGAGCTGGAGAAGGTCACCTCGGAAATGCGCCGTCGCGCCAAAGCCATCAACTTCGGGTTGATCTACGGCATGTCGGCCTTCGGCCTGGCCAAACAGCTGCATATCGGCCGGCAGGAGGCGAAACAGTACATTGACCTCTACTTTGAGCGCTACCCCGGCGTCCAGCGCTACATGGACAACATCCGCCTTCGGGCCCGAGAGCAGGGTTTTGTCGAAACCATCATGGGCCGCCGGTTGTACCTGCCGGAAATTAACGCCCGCAACGGCAGTCTGCGTCAGGGCGCCGAGCGCACGGCCATTAACGCCCCCATGCAGGGTACCGCGGCGGACATTATCAAAACCGCCATGATCGATGTGGACCAGTGGTTGTTAAAGAAGAAATTCGACGCCCGCATCATGATGCAGGTGCACGACGAGCTGGTGTTGGAGGTGGCGGAGAAGCAATTGGATGAAGTGCGTGAAGGCATTGTCGAGCGTATGTCCGCTGCGGCGAAGCTCCGGGTGCCCTTAAAGGTGGATGCCGGCGTGGGCGAGAACTGGGACCAGGCCCATTAGCGCCCCCCGAAGGCACTTACGAGCTTGGCCTGCCGCCAGCGCCGATATTTTTACCAATTTGTGACGGCGGTGTGAACTTTTGCCAACGGCGCGGGTCGTAGTAAGCATGAACAGTGTTTTTCATGTGCAACTCCCCTAACTTGGCTTAACGCCATTCAGCGTATTGAATGACTCAGCTACCCCGGCCACATTGGCCGGGTTTTTTTTGTCCGGTTGAAAGTCGGCAAGGGAAGGGTTGGTGGTGACTTTAGCGCAGGCAAAAAAAACCGGTGGTCAGGGGGTGACCACCGGGGGCAATGACTGACACCCTTGGGGTAGTGTCAGTTAAGCGGAGGAAAGACTGATTGATCGCGTCTTGCTTGCTCTGACGTTGCCCCCGGAGGTTAGTTCCAGCCCCTTCGGCGTTTTCCCGAGGTTTTCGGTTTAGTTTTGTAAAGTCAGCCACTCGGTGAGCTGAGTTTTGAGCTCTTCCACGCCATCTCGCTTGAGGGAGGAAAAGCACTGGGCGCTGACCAGATCTTCCACGCCCGCCTCCTTCATCTGTTTGCGCACGGCGAACAAGGTGTTCTGCGCCGGGCCGCGCTTGAGTTTGTCCGCCTTGGTCAACAGGATGTGCACCGGCATCTCGATTTCCACCGCCCAGTTAATCATCATGGTGTCGAACTCCTGCATGGGATGGCGGATGTCCATGAGCAGGATCAACCCTCGCAGGCATTCGCGCTTTTGCAAATACTCGGACAGATTCTCCTGCCACTGCTCCTTCATGCTCCGCGCCACCTTGGCGTAGCCGTAACCGGGTAGGTCCACCAGCTTCTGCGCCTCTCCCACGCGGAAGAAGTTGATTAACTGGGTTCGGCCCGGCGTCTTGCTGGTGCGGGCCAGCTTGGAGTTCTGTGTTAGGGCGTTAATGGCGCTGGATTTGCCCGCGTTCGAGCGGCCGGCAAAGGCCACTTCCGCGCCGGATTCGGGCGGACACTCGCGGATGCTGGGAGCGCTTTGTTCGAAAGTCGCCCCGTGGAAGTTGATTTCTGTGATCATAAAACCCTGCAAAAGCCTGTGTTATCCCATATAATGCGCGGTGCCCCGAGCGGGGCCCGAGGCCAGCAAGCGGCCCATGGGCCGAGTGGGGCTGCCGATTGTAGCCCGTGGGCGCTCAAATGTCGCCCGATGACTGCGGAGCGGGCGCGACAATAAACGAATTGACAGGTTAGCCAATGAAATATTCAGTGAAGCATTTGCTCCTCGCACTGGGTGCTCTGATTGTAATACCGGGCGTGAACGCCGAGGGTGACCCCGATGCCGGGGCCGAAAAAGTGGCCGTCTGTGCCGCCTGTCACGGTCAGGACGGCAACAGCCCGGCGCCGACCTTCCCCAAACTGGCCGGTCTGGGAGAGCCCTACCTTTATAAGCAATTGAAGGACATTCAGGCCTGGGACAACGCCCAGGGCGAGGCCAAGGCCACCACCGGCCGCGCTGTTCCCCAAATGACGGGTCAACTCGTGGGGTTAAGCGACCAGGATTTACAGGATATGGCCGCGTTCTACGCTGACCAGAGCCTCCAGCTCAGTGGCGCCGAAGAGATGATGGTCCAGATCTATACCGGTGAAAAAGTTAACGCTCTGGAATTGGGCGAGCGCATCTACCGCGCCGGTAACCCGGAAAACGACGTGCCGGCCTGTTCCGGCTGCCACGCCCCGGCTGGTGAGGGCAATGAGCCGGCGGCCTTCCCGCGCCTCGGAGGTCAGTACCCGGAATACATTGAAGCCCAGTTGCGCGCTTTCCGCGCCGGCGAACGGACCAATGACGGCGAGCAGATGATGATGCGCTTGAGTGCCAAGAATCTGAGCGATGCCGAAATTAAGGCGGTGGCCAATTACATCGGCGGCCTCAACGCCGGGAACTAATTGCCGCTTGGGCGGCCCTAAAGTCCGAGCGGGCCGCCGATGTGCCGGCGGAAAATAACCGATAACGAGCAGAACGAGCAAAGAGTGGAGTCAATTATGCGCATTGTGTTAGGTATGCTGGCGATGATGGTGTCGCTGTCCGCGGTCGCCCAGGATTCGGAAGGCGAGGCCAACTACCAGGAAGGCGAAGACTTTGTCGCCCTGGCCGAGCCGGTCCCCACCAGTACCTCCGACAAGATTGAAGTGGTGGAGGTATTTGCCTACACCTGTGGGCACTGTTACAACTTTGAGCCCTTGGTTCGCAGCTGGAAAAAAGAACAGAAGGACGACGTCGTCGTAGTGCAGACGCCGGCCATGTGGAATGCGACCATGGAGGCCTACGCCCGGGGCTTCTACACCGCCAAAGCGCTGGACTTGCTCGATGAAGTGCATATGGCGGTGTTCACCGCGGTACACCAGGAAGGCAAGCGCTTTAACAACGCCGAGCAATGGGCCGACTTCCTGGCGACCTACGGCGCCGACAAGGAGACCGTGCTCAAGACCTTTAACTCCTTTGGCATTACCAGTCAGGTTCGCCAGGCGGATTCCCGCGTGCGCGGTTACAAGATCACCGGCACCCCGGAGATGGTCGTGGACGGCAAATACCGGGTCAGTTCCCGGATGACCGGCAGCCACAGCGAAATGCTGCGGGTGGTGGACTACTTGGTGGAGCAAATTCGAGCCGACGAGCTCTAATCCCACCGCCACTGAACACCGCTACACTCAAGCGCCCGCTTTTTAGCGGGCGCTGTTGTTTCTGCCGACACTAAAGGTCGGGAGCAGCTATACTGCATTAAGCCGCTTTCTGATTGACGGAAACTTTACTATGACTCTTCGAGCCTCGGACGATAGTGCTGTGTGGCGGGAAAAATACCTGACGGCGCTGGATGCGCACGAAGCCCTGGAGCGAGAGTCGAGCGAACGCTACCAGCGGCTTCGCCGGGCTTTGGTGGAGCTCAGTATTGTGGCGGACGGTCAGGACCGCGAGCTCGATGAGGTGCTTGACGAGCTGCGTCGGGCCCTTCGCTCGGACCCCTCGTCCGAGCGATTGCCGGAGCTCACGGAGCAGTTGAGCCAGTGTGTGAGCGGGTTTGAGCTGCGCCGCGAACAGATAGATGGCGAGATTTTGAGCGCCCTGTCCGCCTTGGTGAAGCAGCTCCAGTCCCTGGGCCCGCCGAGGGAGCTAAAGCGTGAGCTCAACCATTACCTTAACCGCTTGCCCATGCGCAGCCAGAAGTTCGCGCTGTTCCCCGCCCTGCTTCAGCAGCTCGCCGAGCTTCAGCAACAGGTGATAGAGCAGAACCGCGACCCCAAACCGGGACTGATAGGGCGCCTGCGGGGCGGGCGGGCCTCGGGTGGCGCCGTGCCAGAGGGGTTTCAGGCTGAAATTCACGGGGTACTGGAAGGGCTGATTAATGCGGTCAATACCGAATACTCCGGAACTGAAGCGTTGGATGGCTTGATGGCCCGCCTCCAGCAAGGGGTGAGCTTGGCGGAGCTGCCCGGTTTTCTGGAAGAGGTGCGGGATCTGGTCGTGCACTCTTGGCTGGCGGCCAACCGGGTGTTTGCCGGCTACCTCAACTCCGTCAATCACGAGCTACAGGACATCGCCCAGATTATCGGCGGGGCCGCCTCCCATGAAGCGGTACGCCGGGAGGCCGGCGATAGCTTGCGTCAGGCCATGGCTAACCGCTGTGATTCGCTGGCCGCCAGCGTCGAGTCCGCCCGGGATCTATCGCAGTTGAAAACCCAGGTGGCGAGTCAGTTGGGGCAAATTCGCGAAAGTCTCAGCCAGTTCCAGCAAAAAGAGAGCGAAAGCGCCCCTTTGACCAACCAGCTCGAACAACTGGCCACCCGAGTCAATGAAATGGAGCGCGAGGCGGAAGAAAACCGGGAGAACTTGCGTCGCCATCAACACAAGGCCACCCACGACCCCCTAACTCAATTGCCCAACCGGGAAGCCTATGAGGAGCGTCTGAGTCATGAAGTCCAGCGCTGGAAACGCTACGGTCGCCCATTGACCCTCGCCGTTTGCGACGTGGACCACTTCAAGCGAATTAACGACCAGTTTGGCCACCAGGCGGGTGATCGGGTTCTGAAGGTGATCGCCAAGGCCATTGGCCGGCGCCTGCGCGAAGTGGACTTCTTTGGCCGCTACGGGGGCGAGGAGTTTGTTCTTTTACTGCCGGAGACCCGGGATGAGGAGGCGTTATCCGTACTGGACGACCTTCGGGCGGCCCTGGCGGACATGGCCTTTCACTACAAGAAAGAGCCGCTCACCATTACCGTTTGCTTCGGCATTGCCCAGTTTCAGGAGGGGGAAGACCCCAGCAGCGTGTTTGGTCGAGCGGACCAAGCCCTTTACGCGGCTAAGGCCGGGGGCCGGAACCGGTGTCAGATCGGCTAGAATGCAAGGCCGCACTTGGCTGGCTTGCCGGTGGCCTCAACGCGATGACGAGCCATCATCCAGCGGTGCGTGGCCAGTGAGTTTATATATGTTATAACGTAACATAGATAAATTAACAATGGAGAGTGACTGCATGGCACAAGCCGTTCCGACCAATCTGATTACTGGCTTCCTCGGCGTGGGGAAAACCACCGCTATTCGCCATTTGTTGGCGAACAAGCCAGCCGGGGAAACCTGGGCGGTTCTGGTTAACGAGTTTGGTGAGGTGGGGATTGACGGCGCCCTGCTGCGCGATGGTGGCGCTCGGGTGAAGGAGGTGCCCGGTGGCTGCATTTGCTGCGTGGCGGGCCTGCCCATGACCGTGGCGCTGAATCAACTGCTCGGCAAGGAGCGACCCGATCGCCTGCTGATCGAGCCTACCGGGCTCGGCCACCCGGCCCAGATTCTCGGTACTTTGAAGGGACCTTTCTACCAGCAGGTCCTTGAACTCAGAGCCGCCGTGACTCTGGTAGACCCGCGCAAACTTGCCGACCCCCGCTATACCGACAATGCCAACTTCGTTGACCAACTGGCCGTGGCCGATGTGCTGGTGGCCAACAAAGCCGACCTCTGTGCCCCCGAGGACTGGGTGCGCTGGGAGGAAACGGCCGGGGCGTTCGACCCGCCCAAAGTGCGGGTGGAAACGGTCAGTCAGGGAGCAATCGAGCCGCACTGGCTGGATGAGCCCCACCGGGAGCGGCCTCTGCAACATCCCCACGCTCACCGGGAGGATCGGCTGCGCGCTCCGCAGGGGCCGGTCGAAGAGGTCCTGTCCCTGCCGGAAGGCGAACCGTTACTGCGGCGGGAGAACCGGGGCCAGGGCCACTACAGCTGTGGTTGGGTCATGACCCCGGACTGGGCTTTTGGCTTTCATGACCTGTTCAGTTGGTTAAATGGGCTGGAGGCGGCCCGGGTCAAGGCAGTGATGATTACCGACGAAGGTGTCTTTAGCTTTAACGGCCAGGATGGGGTGATCAGCGTCACCGAACTGGATGAAACCTCCGACAGCCGGATTGAGCTGATTGATGTGGCCCCATTTGATGCCGACGCCGTGCAGCGGGAGCTCGAAGCCCTACGGGTGGCGGCCTGATCGGCCCCTACTCCCGGTACTCGACAATCTTATCGGCCGCCATGGAGTAAGATGACAGGGCCGTGTCGTTTTCCACCGTCTCGATGTGTAAAGTGCCGGACACCCAGAAGGGGGTGTACAGGTTTTCAAGCTGAAGGCCCTCTGGATAGCGCACGAAAATAATCTGGTTCGGAGGCGGGGGTGGTACATGGATGCATGCGCCATAGTAGGGCACCAGGAAAAATTCGCTGATGTTCATGGCGTCGTCGAACTCCAGGGGCACGATAAAGCCGGGCAGGCGTATCTCAGTGTTGTCGAACTCCGGGCGGGTGCGGGTGGAGACCAGAGCGTCTTCCCAGGTCCGTTTGCCTTTACCTTTCGGTGCCATGGCCTGAGCGATGGCATTTTCCACGTCGCGGCTCAACTGTCGGTTTTCCGGGCGCAGGCTGTTGCTCGCGGGGGCTTCTATGGCATCCTCCTCTTCGGCGTCCCCGTGGTCCACGCTCGGCATGGCCTCCAGCAACTGCAAGTCCTCTTCGGGCATGAGGTCGGTCCATTCGATGGTTTTTGGGGAATCTGCCGCGACCAATGCGGTCCATAAGGCCCCCAAGACAACAAGCAACGGCTGATACCAGCGCATAGGTTCTGACTCCATGACTGAAATTAAGGATTATGACTAGAGACCACACTCAAGGCGCTTCGTCTCCCGCGATTGTACTGAAAGACGTTCAGTTTTCCTGGTCGCCGGACCAACCGCCCCTGCTCGACATTCCCAACTGGGTGCTCAACCGCGGGGAACGGCTGTTCTTGTATGGCCCCTCCGGGTCGGGTAAGACCAGCCTCCTGAACCTGTTGGCGGGCATTATTCTGCCACAGAATGGGCGGGTGGAGCTGCTGGAACAATCCATGAGCGAGCTTTCCGGCCGGGCCCGGGATCGCTTTCGGGCGCGTCACATTGGCGTGGTGTTTCAGCAATTCAACCTGATTCCTTACCTGAGCGTGCTGGAGAATGTCGGCCTGGCCGCCCATTTCGCCCGGGAGACGGACCGGGTCCGGGAGCGCTCCCACGATTTGTTGCGCCGGCTGGGTTTGCCCGAGACCCAGGATCACCAACCCGCCAGTCAATTGAGTGTGGGGCAACAACAGCGGGTGGCGGTGGCCCGGGCGCTGATATCACGGCCGGAAATCCTGCTGGCGGATGAGCCCACCTCGGCGCTGGACAGTGACCACCGGGATGCCTTTATGACGCTGTTGCTGGAACAGGTGGCGGAGACCGGGAGCACCTTGGTGTTTGTCAGCCACGACCGGGCGTTGGCTTCGGCCTTTGACACCCGACGGGACTTGCGCGAACTTGCCCGCCCTGTGGACTTGATGGGAGAGGTATAACGATGCTGCTCAAACTCGCTCGTCGCAGCCTCTGGAGCCGACGGACCACGGCGCTGCTAACGATCGTTGCTTTTAGTATCGGGGTCGCGCTGCTGGTGGGCATTCACCACCTTCGAGAGCAGGCCCGAAGCAGCTTCCAACAGACGCTTTCGGGGACGGATTTGATTGTGGGGCCCAGGGGCGGGCAAATGAACCTGCTGCTGTATTCTCTTTTCCAAATGGGCCAGCCCAGTAGCACCTTGCCTGCCAACGAGTATCAACGACTCGCCAGCCACCCGATGGTGGAGTGGGCCCTGCCCATCGCCCTGGGAGACTCGGTGCGAGGGTTTCCCGTGATTGGCACTCACTGGTCCTATTTTGAACATTACCGCTACGGCGATGGCACACCGCTGACCCTGGAGCAGGGGCGACCCTTTGCCGCCATGAGTGATCACGAAGTGGTGCTGGGCGCGACGGCGGCCAAGGAGCTAGGTCACGCCCTGGGGGACTCCCTGGTGATTGCCCACGGCAGTGGCGAGGTCAGTTTTACGCATCACGAAAGCCACCCCATGACCGTGGTGGGTATTCTTGCGCCGACGGGGACCCCCGTGGATCGGCGGGTACACACCACCCTGTTGGCCATGGAGGCGCTTCACAGCGAAGAGAGCGCCGGTGGCGGTGACCACGCGGGTCATGCCCACCATGCTGACGACCACGACCACGACCACGACCACGACCACGACCACGACCACGACCACGACCACGACCACGACCACCGTCATGATCATCATGAGCATGGAGCTCACACTCAGGCTGAGCCCGTGCCTGGAGCGGTCAATGCGGTATTGCTGGGGCTGAAGGCGCGGCCCATGGTCTTTGCCTTGCAGCGAGAGCTCAACACCGATGTCGAGGCCCCGCTAACGGCGATTATCCCCGGCGTGGTGCTGACTCAGCTGTGGCAAACGCTGGGGGTGGCGGAGAACCTGTTGTATTTGATCAGCTTCTTGGTGTTGCTGGCCACCCTCGCGGGTATGATGACTATGCTGCTGGCGTCCATGGGTGAGCGCCGGCGCGAGTTGGCCATCCTGCGGGCGGTGGGCGCTGGCGGCGGAACCCTGTTCTGCCTGATCGAGCTGGAAGTGGCTTTGATTGCTCTAATCAGCCTGGTGGTGGGCGTAGGGCTGGTCGCGTTGGCGCTGGCGTTGGCGCAACCCTGGCTCGCCGCCGAGTTCGGATTATTTATCGCCATTAATCCAATCAGCCCACAGACGGCGTATCTGATGACAGGCATACTGGGCCTGGCGCTACTGATGGGACTGGTGCCGGCGCTGGCCGCGTACCGGCGTACCCTCTCGGAGGGATTGAATTCGGGGGTTTAACGCTCAAAAAGTGGGTAGAATACTCCCAAGGACGCTTCAAAGTACGCTATTGTTACGGGACCTCTGATCCATTCCTGTCGAATGGGGCAGAGGCAATTGCGAGGGCCGGAGACTGAGCCCTCTCGTCGGATAAGAAAGGGAGAACCTGTATGTTTTTGCTGTCGATTATTCTGCTGTTGGTCGTCATCTCCGTGGTGATTTACCGGCGAATTCCTCTGCCACTGGGCTCGGCCATTGTGGCCCTGGCGTGGTTTCTGCTGGGCTTTATCTCGCCGGCGATGTGGTCCCTATGGCTGGTGATACCTCTGGCCGCGGTTCTCCTGATTCTTAACGTTCCGGCGCTGCGACGGCCGATTTTGTCCAAGCCGGTGTATCAGGTGCTGGGCAATGCCATGCCCAGTATGAGTGTGACCGAGCGCGAGGCGATGGAAGCCGGGACCACTTGGTGGGAAAAAGACCTATTCAGTGGCCGCCCCGACTGGCACGAGTTTGCCCAGATCAGCTTGCCCCAACTGAGCGATGAAGAACAGGGCTTCCTCGATAACGAGGTGACCGAGCTTTGCGATATGCTCAATGAGTATGAGATTCACCACCACCTCAAAGATCTGCCCGCGGAAGCCTGGCAGTTTTTGAAAGACAAAGGTTTTCTGGGGCTAATCATTCCCAAAGAGTTCGGTGGGCGGGATTTCAGCCCCTACGCCCAGAGCCGGATCATGAGCAAAATCGCCAGCCGTTCCGGCACCGCCGCGGTGAGCGCCATGGTGCCTAACTCACTCGGCCCGGGTGAGCTGTTGATGAAATACGGCACCGATGAGCAGAAACAGCGCTGGCTGCCCGGCTTGGCCGACGGCAGTGAAATCCCCTGTTTTGGCTTGACCGGTCCCGAAGCCGGGTCTGACGCGGGCTCTATTCCCGATGTGGGCATTGTCTGCAAAGGCGAGTTTGAAGGCAAAGAAGTGGTCGGCTTGAAACTGACCTTCAGCAAGCGTTGGATCACCCTCGCACCGATAGCCACCGTGGTGGGGCTGGCGTTTAAGCTGCACGATCCGGATGGCTTGCTGGGCGACCAGAACAAGAGTGACTACGGCATCACCTGCGCCTTGCTGCCGGCGAGCCACCCCGGAATAGAGATCGGGAAGCGGCACCATCCCGGTTCGCCCTTTATGAACGGACCCATTAAAGGGGAAGACGTCTTTATTCCTGTGGACTGGATCATCGGCGGGGCGCCCATGGCCGGTAAGGGCTGGCGCATGCTGATTGAATGCCTGGGCGCCGGTCGGGGTATTTCCCTTCCGGCCCTGTCCACGGCCAGTGGCGAAATGCTCTATCGTACCGTCGGCGCCTACGCTCGCATTCGCCGCCAGTTCAACACCGAAGTCGGCAAGTTCGAGGGCGTTCAGGAAGCAACGGCAGATATCGCCTGCTGCGCCTATACCATGGAAGCCTTTCGGCAGATGGTCACCAAAGGGCTGGAAACGGGCGCTCCCTCGGTCATGACCGCCATGGCCAAGTACCACGCCACGGAAATGATGCGCCGAGTGGTAAACCACAGTATGGATGTGGTGGGTGGCCGGGCCATTCAGCACGGCCCGCGTAACTTCCTGGCGCTGCCCTACCAGAGCGTACCGGTGGCGATTACCGTGGAAGGGGCTAATATTCTCACCCGTTCGCTGATGATCTTCGGCCAGGGCGCCATGCGTTGCCACCCCTACCTGTTTGAAGAGCTGCAGGCCATCCAGGCCGAAGACCAGGAGCAGGGCTTGAAAGATTTTGACAAGCTCTTTATTCGCCACCTGGGCCACCTGTTCAGCAACGTGGCGCGAATCAAGGTTATGGGGATCACCCGAGCGCGATTCAGCGGCGTGCCGGAAAATGCGGATGACTTCAGCCGTCGTTGGTATCAGCGCATTAACTTGCTGAGCTCGACTCTGGCGGTGACTTCGGACTTGGCGCTGGGCATTCTCGGCGGTGACCTTAAACGCCGCGAGATGCTTTCGGCCCGGCTGGGCGACGTTCACAGCCAGCTGTTCATTGCCTGCTCGATTTTGAAGTACCACTCAACGCATGGGCGTACCGACGAAGAGGATGCGCACGCCGACTACGCCCTGCGCTATGCGCTCTATACGGCGCAGGAAGCGTTGTACGACTTCTACCGCAACTTCCCTGTCCGGGCACTGGCCTGTGTGGTGAAGTGGATCGCCTTCCCGCTGGGCCGGATTCTCTCCAAACCGGACGACCACGCCATCCGCAAGCTGGGTGGGCTGATTATGGAAGATAACCCTGTACGCAAGGCTTTCCGGCCGTACGTGTATGAAAACGACAATCCGGAGGACCCGGTGGGCCGAGTGGAAACCACCTATCAGATGCTGCTCTCTGTGGAGCCCACCTGGAGCAACTTCGTGCGCGCCCAAGCGAAGGGAGAGGTTACCGGGGAAACGTTGGAAGAGCGCTTGAAGGATGCGGCGGCCAAGGGGCTAATTCGCGAGGAGGATGTTCCCAAACTGCAGGAGTACGACGCCCGTCGCTACGACTGCCTGCTTACCGACGCGTTCGACAAGCTGTAAACCAAAAAAGCCCGCGCAAAGCGCGGGCCTCATCAATATGGCGCACCCGGCAGGGTGAGGCCGGACGTTTGCGAAGCACCGCTTCGCGTCCGAGCCGAACGACGCCGGTCTCTGACCGGTGGCCGGCAATCCAACGGGATGCGCATAAAAAAGCCCGCGCAAAGCACGGGCCTCATCAATATGGCGCACCCGGCAGGATTTGAACCTGCGACCAACGGCTTCGGAAACCGCTACTCTATCCAACTGAGCTACGGGTGCAAAAACGACTTGTATGACGTCCTGTCGTCAAGAGGGCGCGATTTTACAGAGTCTGACCGCGTTCGTCTATCCGTCAGCCGACCTAGGCGGCTTTCTTTGTGTCGAATTCCCGTAAATCCAAGGTTTTATTGAGGGTAACCGTACCCAGGCTTTCGCTCATGGTGCCGAAGGGGAAGTCCTCGATCATCCGTTCCAGTCGCGGTAGGCAGCGATGGAGGTTGGTGTAGTGCCGAAAGCGTGAAAACCAGCTGGCATTGGGGATGCGGGGTTGTTCCGGGTCGATCTCCCAGGGGTGCAGATAGAAAATCTGCGGCTTGCGGCCGCCGTCGCTCGCCTTCTGAAACAGCCAGCGCGACAGTACGTAGGGGTACTGGCGGAAGTAACCCCCGCCGGCGGCGGGCACGGCCTGTCCCATCACCTTCGCGGTCGTCAAAGGGAATTCGGTCAGTTCGGCGCCGCTGCGGGTAATGATCCGGTAGGGTTCTTCCGGGCTCCCCGGAATGCCGTAATTGTCATGCCGGGTGGGGAAAATACTGGAATCCCAGGTGAACCCCAGCTCCGCCAGAATATCCAGTGCCCAGAGCGACTGTCGGGTTATGGAGTAGCTGGCGGCTCGGTAGCCGGTGACGGCGGTGCCGGTAATATCTTCGAGAATCTGTTTGGAGCGGGCGGTCTCCTCCCGAAACACCTCGGGCGTTTGGGTATAGATCAGCTGATGGCTGTAGCCGTGAGAGGCGATTTCATGGCCCTCGGCCTGTATTCGCTTGACCAGCTCCGGATGACGCTCGGCCACCCAGCCGAGAATGAAAAAGGTAATCTTAATGCCCGCCTCGTCGAACAACATCAGCAGCCGGTCGGTGTTGGTTTCCACGCGAGAGGGCCACTGCTCCCAGTCCTCGGGTTTGACCACGTCAAAAAAGGCCGCGACCTGGTAATAGTCTTCGACATCGACGGTCATGGCATGAGTGACTGCAGGCTGTTCCATTGAGCACCTTTAGGAAAACGGTGAACGTGGGCAATAATGGCGGATGCGCCTGCGGCTTATCCGCCCTACAAAAACTGTCGGTGCGCGTAGGGCGGATAAGCCGCAGGCGCATCCGCCATTGCTAAATCATCAAACTTTGTAGTATTCGCGATACCAGCGCACGAAATTCTCGATACCGGTCTCGACCGTCGTGGTGGGCTTGTAATCCACGTCCTTAATAAGGGCGTCCACGTCGGCGAAGGTATCGGGCACGTCCCCCGGCTGCAGGGGCAGCAGATTTTTTTCCGCCTTTTTACCCAGGCAGTTTTCCAGCACTTCGATGTAGCGCATCAGCTCCACGGGGTTGTTGCTGCCGATGTTGTACAGCCGGTAGGGGGCCTTGGAGGTGGCCGGGTCGGGCGTATCGCTATTCCAGTCCGGGTTGCTTGGGGCGACGTGGTCGAGGGTGTGAATGACACCCTCGACAATGTCGTCAATGTAGGTGAAATCCCGGCGGTGGTGCCCGTAGTTGAATACATCGATCGGCTCGCCCGCGAGAATCTTGCGGGTGAAGATAAACAGGGCCATGTCCGGCCGGCCCCAGGGGCCGTATACCGTAAAGAAGCGCAGGCCGGTGGTGGGCAGCCCGAACAAATGGCTATAGGTGTGCGCCATTAGCTCGTTGGACTTCTTGCTTGCCGCATACAGGCTGACCGGATGGTCCACGTTGTTGTGGACGGAAAAGGGCATGGCGGTGTTGGCGCCATAGACGGAACTGCTCGAGGCATAGACCAAGTGCTCACACCCGAAATGACGGCAGGCCTCAAGGATATTGATAAAGCCGGTGATGTTGCTGTCGATATAGGCCTGCGGGTTGATCAGCGAGTAGCGCACTCCCGCCTGGGCCGCCAGGTTCACAACGCGATCGGGCTTGTGCTCCTTGAACACCTTGTCGATGGCCGCCTTGTCTTCCAGGTCCGCCCGAATGTCGATAAAACCGGCATGGGCCGTGGCGCGGGCAAGGCGGTCTTTCTTGATCTGAACGTCGTAGTAGTCATTGAGGTTGTCGATCCCTATGACTTCATCGCCGCGCTCGAGCAGGCGTAACGCCAAGTGGTTGCCAATAAAGCCGGCGGTGCCGGTGACCAGTACTTTCATGAGTATTCCCGTATTGCGTTCGGGCCATGCCGTTAGAGGCGGGCATCGACCTTGTCTTTGGGCAGAATGTGTTTCACATCGTAGAGGACGTGCCGGTCACGCCCCAGTGTGCGTATGGCTTCGACGCCCATTTCCTTAAACTCCCGGTGGCCGACACACAGTAAAATGGCGTCGTAGTGACCGGGTTGGGGTTCGGAGACGAGGCTCAGGCCATACTCCTCTTCCGCCTCCTCGGGGTCCACCCAGGGGTCGTACACATCGACGTTGGAATGGTACTCCTGAAACTCGCTGATGATATCGACCACGCGGGTGTTGCGCAGGTCCGGGCAGTTCTCTTTAAAGGCCAGGCCCATAATCAGCACATTGGCATCGACCAAGTGAAGTTTACGTTTGGTCATCAACTTGACAACGGAGGCGGCGATAAAGTGCCCCATCCCATCGTTGATACGCCGGCCGGATAGGATCACTTCCGGGTTGTAACCGACCTGTTGCGCCTTGTGAGTCAAGTAATAGGGATCCACGCTAATGCAGTGCCCGCCCACCAGGCCGGGGCGGAAGGGCAAGAAGTTCCATTTGGTGCCGGCCGCCTCCAACACTTCCAAGGTATCAATGCCCAGACGGCTGAAAATCAGTGACAACTCGTTGACCAGGGCGATGTTGATGTCCCGCTGGGTGTTCTCGATCACCTTGGCCGCTTCGGCCACCTTGATGCTGCTGGCCTTGTGGGTTCCGACCGTCACGATCCGCCGGTACAGGGCGTCTACGTAGTCCGCCGCCTCCGGCGTGGATCCCGACGTGACTTTGACGATGTTGTGAACTCGGTGTTCCTTGTCGCCGGGGTTAATCCGCTCCGGGCTGTAGCCGGCAAAAAAGTCCCGGTTGAACGTCAGGCCCGAACCCTGTTCAATCAGTGGAACGCACACCTCTTCTGTGCAGCCGGGGTAGACGGTGGACTCGAACACGACAATACTGTTTTTCCCGATCACTCGGCCGAGCATCTCCGAGGCTTTTTCCAAAGGTGTTAGGTCGGGTTGTTTGCCATCGTTAATGGGCGTGGGGACAGTGACGATATAAACATCCATTTGGCGGATGTCGTTCTCTTCGGAGGAAAAGCGCAGCCTCTCGGAAGTTTGGAGCTCTTCAGTGCTCACTTCCCGGGTATGATCATGGCCGGCGCGAAGCTCGCTTACCCGCTTGGGGTTAATATCAAAGCCAATGGTTTGAATCTGCTTGCCGAACTCCGCCGCCAAGGGCAGGCCGACATAACCCAAACCGATAACGCAGACAGAGGGGTCGCTGGAGAACATAGCACTGTTTATCCTTGGGTGCCCGGTAAATCCTGGGCGCGGGGTTTACGCGATTTAAGCTTGTAAGTTACCACATTTTGATGACAGGTGGCTAAGATGGCCGAAGCAGTCCCAATGTGTCGAAAATCTTGTCACATTTGCGGTCGAAAAGAACGGCTCAGTGGTCGAGATGTGCGCCGCAAAAAAGCTATAATGCGGGGCTTTTGAACAAACCGCACCCTCAAAAGGATCCGGGTTTTGTCATATATACGGCTTAACAAACATTATATTCATTTACCCTACTTATTCCTTGGAATCATCGAGCTTGTCCTGTTGATTCTCGCCGCCTGGGCCGCAGAGCGCTGGCACCAATCCATCGTGGAGCCTATGACCCCCTTTCTCGGTGCCCCCGAGGCCTGGTGGCCCAGTGTGGTCTTTGCGGTGGTGCTCAGTTGCTGCACCCTCTCAATGGGGGCCTATATCGCTCTGGTGCGCGAAGGATACTCCAGCATGGTGTTGCGCACACTGGTTAGCTTTTTCCTTTTGGGCAGCTCGGCCTTGTTTATACTGAACCTTCTCTTCGCTGGGGTGCTGATGCCGCAGGGGGTCATTTTCTGGGGGGTGCTCTTCGCCACCGCCCTGGTGCTGATGGCCCGGGCTATCTTCCTAAAGCTGGTGGACACCGCCGAGCTCAAGCGGCGGGTGGTGATATTTGGGGCCGGGCAGCTCGCTCAGAAGCTCCTTAAGAACTTGGAGCCGGAGCGGGATGTCATTGGGGTGCAGGTGGTCGGTTGCATCCCCAGCGGCAACGAAACCGTGGAAGTGGATAAGGCACTGTTGTTGCCTTTTCCCACTGATTGGGTGGCGTTTGTCAAAGCGCAACAAATTTCCGAGATTGTTGTCTCTCCAGATGAGCGCCGCCAAAGGGACGGAGGGGTCTTCCCGCTCAATGAGCTGATTGATTGTAAGTTGGCGGGGGTCCCGACCAGTGAGGGCCTGGCGTTTTACGAGCGGGAGCTGGGGAAAATCGACATCAGCATCCTGAAACCGAGCTGGATGTTGTTCTCCGACGGCTTTAAGTACTCCAAGCGTCGTTCCATCGCCAAGCGGTTGTTCGACGTTGGTCTGGCGTCTGTTTTTGTATTGATATTCTGGCCCTTTATGATCCTGACGGCTCTGGCCGTGCTGCTGGAAAGCGGGAGGCCGGTCCTTTACTTTCAGGAGCGGGTCGGTCTAAATGGCAAGACCTTCCGCATTTACAAGTTTCGCAGCATGCGCCAGGATGCGGAAAAAGGAGGCAAAGCCGTATGGGCCCAGAAAAACGACAGTCGAGTTACACGGGTGGGCGCATTTATCCGCAACACTCGGTTGGATGAGCTGCCTCAGCTCTATAACGTCCTCAAAGGGGATATGAGCTTCGTCGGGCCGCGTCCCGAGCGGCCCGAATTTGTCAGGGAGCTGGCTGACCAGATCCCTTTCTATCACACACGCCACAAGGTCAAGCCTGGCCTGATGGGCTGGGCGCAGTTGAAATATCCCTATGGCGCTTCGGTTGAAGACGCCCGCAACAAGTTGCAGTACGATTTGTACTATACCAAGAATCACAGCTTCCTGATGGATATGCTGATTATGATCCAAACCGTCGAAATTGTGCTGTTGGGCAAGGGTGTGCACTAGCAGGGCGTTTTCAGTAGCCTGACCCAAGACCCAACGGCGAATGAATGACTGAAGGAGATTAGGCGCAATGAAAATGAACATATTTCGGACGAGCTTCGGCTTTTGGGCGTTACTGGCAGTGTTACTGTCCGCGTGCTCCACTCCTCCCGTTACCCAGCCGCCCGATACCCAGCCGGCGCTGGCGGAGTACCACATCGGCGTTGGAGACTCTCTGCGGATCAATGTGTGGCGTAACGCTGAGCTTTCCAGCGATGTGCCGGTGCGCCCCGATGGTATGATTTCGTTGCCTCTGGTGGGAGACATCGAGGCGGCCGGCCGGACCACGGAGGAACTGGCCTCGGCACTGACTTCGGAGTTGACCGACTATATTCGAAACCCCCAGGTGACGGTTATCGTTACAAACCCCGCCAGCTCGGACTATCAGCGCCGGGTTCGTATTACGGGGGCGGTTCAGAACCCGCAATCGCTGCCATACCGGGACGGCATGACGGTGCTGGACCTTGTATTGATGGCCGGTGGCCCCAATGAGTTCGCCTCGGCCAACAATGCTAAGTTGTATCGCCGGGTAGAGGGAGAGGTCAAAGTTTACCCGATCCACTTGCGGGATCTGATTGATAAAGGCAAAGTCGAGACCAACTACTCTCTGCAACCCTCGGATATTGTGACTGTCCCTGAGCGTGCGTTTTAAGGCCAAAACCCTTTATGGATAAATCGTTTATTATCGACCTGCTCAAATCTCTGAAGTTTGAGGCTATCCGTTTTCGGGTGTGGGTCGTGCTCATCTTTATCGCGGCTGCCTTTGTCCCATTGGTGGTGGGGTATTTCTGGCCCAATACCTACACCACCGATGCGGTGCTATACGCCGATGAGACCAACATTATTGAACCGTTGCTCAAGGGCAGGGCTTCCGTAACGGGTGTTGATCGAGCCAAACAGGCGCAAGAGGCCCTATATACCCGCCGGGTACTGGAAAAGGCAGCCGAAGAGGCCGGGATGATCGATGCGCGCTCGCCCGAAGACCAGAAGGCCGCGGCGGTGCGACGGTTGCGCAATGGGGTGACGGTACAAACCGAAGGGGCCAATAACTTTCGTGTGCTGTACAGCGCGAACAGCCCTGATAAAGCCTTCACCGTTTTAAATAGCGTCATCAATGTGTTTATTCAGGATACTGCGCGACGCAAGCGGGAAGAGAGTGTAGGCGCCTTTAACTTTATTGATGCCCAGGTTGAATCCTACCGCAACCAGCTGGAGCGGGCGGAGGAGAAGCTCAAAGAGTTTCGCGCGCAAAACACAGACGGGACGGAAGCCCAGGTGAGCAGCCGGATCAGTAAGCTAAGAAACGATATCGAAATGCTCAAGCTGGAAATTCAGGAGTCCGAATCCAGAATAGCCTCCCTCAACGAGCAACTGGGGCAGGAAAGTAAATATCAAGTTGCAAAGGGTGAGGTAGAGCGCCTGCGTGAGCGCCGCCGGGAGTTGCGCCAGGAGCTGGATCGGATGTTGCGCCGTTATCAAGATAGCTACCCCGACGTTGTGTCGCTGCGCCAGCAAATACAGGATGTTGACGAAGAAATCGCCCAGATCGAGTTTTCGGGCGAGTCCTATAGCGGTGACCAAACCACAGAAAACCCCCTCTATGAAGATTTGCGTAAACAGCTCTCGGAGGCTGAGGTCAACCTGAAAGCCCAGAAGCGGCGCATGGATTCACTGCAAAAGCTACTAGAGCAGGAATACGAGCGCGCCGAAAGAGTGGCGGCCAATCAGGCACAATTGTCTGAGCTGACCCGGGACCTTGAAGTAACTCGAAACGTTTATAACGAAATGCTGCAGCGAAAGGAGTCTGCGCGGCTGTCCATGACCCTGGATGTTGAGGGCCAAGGCGTTAACTACCGTATTCAAGACCCCCCGACGTTTCCCTTGGAGCCGTCTGGCTTGCGGTATGTGCACTTTGCCATCGCTGGCCCGTTTCTGGGGTTTTTGGCACCATTGGGGCTGCTGTTCGTCTATGTCTTTCTCGACCCGCACTTTCGTTCAGCTCGGGCTATGCAGCAACAGTTGCCGGAAGGGGTGGAGCTTATTGGCGTCATTCCTCATTATCACACTCCGCTGACTTCCCGACTCTTGCGCAAAGATATGGTCATTTTGGTCGGGTTAAGTTTGCTGGCGATGGGCGCCTACGTGGCGTTGTCGATTTTCTGGTACGACATAAAGAACTGATTGGGGGCGAACGAACGTTAATCGCCCGCCCCAAAGACATGAAGTCGGAGCTCAACCTTCGAACATTTATCGAGAGGCTTGAAACCGTGAAAGAAGAGCGCCCACAGGATCCGCTGATCAAGAGTGCCGTTTCCGAGCACCGTAAGCGCGAGCAAATTAAAGCGATGGCCACGCCGGTCATTTGGACTCAGGAAGAGTTATACGAGAAAAAAGTGATCTTCACCGGCATGCGTGAGCGAGAGCTGCTCAACGCCTTCCGGGAGGTGCGCATCCGGATTCTCCAAAAAAGCAAAACCGACAATGTGGTAGCCCTGGTTTCCTCCCTGGCGGAAGGCGGTGGGGGCACCTTCACCGCTTTCAACTTGGCGGCGACTTTTGCGCTTGATCGCCACAAGACGGCGTTGTATGTTGATTGTAACCCTTATAACTCATCGGCTGAGCAGTACACCGTCACGCCGATCGAGGCGGGCTTGACCCAGTACCTGCAAGATTACACTGTTCCTTTGAAGCATATCATTTACCCTTCCGGGGTGGAGCGCCTACGGGTGATTCCCTCAGGGGCGGGCAGCGACTCCGCCGCCGAATTCTTCAACTCCAAGCGAATGGAAGTGCTGATCTCCGAGATTAAAACCCGCTATCCCGACCGCTTCATTGTGCTCGATGCCCCTTCGGTACAGGCCACCACCGAAGCGCGCATTCTCTCGCAGTACTGTGATCATGCCCTGCTGGTGGTGCCTTTCGGTAAAAGCACTCAGTCCGATATTCTCGCTGGCATCGAGTCGGTGGGCCGAGACAAGTTCTCTGGCCTTATTTTTAACCACTGACTTTTTTGTTCCCAAGGCCTCATTTGTAAAGAGGTATCACACCGATAAGGACGACGCCATGACTGCAATAATCGGCTTTCACATTAAGCGTCTTGCCTCGAAATGGCCGGCCCCAGTATTACTGGTTCTGGCCCCTGTGCTGCTGCCCGAGGTGGCCCTTGCGGAAGGGGACTGGCGGGCGAGCGTCGGTCTCCACACTGAACACACAGACAACGCCAACAAATCCGAAGACAACCCTCTTTCCGAGCGCCAGGATGAGGTGGAGTTGAATCTGGGAGGCAACTACGCGAACCGCTGGGTGTCCTTCGAGGCGGGATACGAGGCGAGTGAGCGTCGTTTCAATGAAGGCTCCCAGGAAAACCGAAGTCTGCTTCGAGGCGACAGTGAGTTGACCCTGGGCCAGCCCACGGACCCCGTTGACTTGGTGGTTACCCACAGCCGGCGAACCGTTCTCAACGCGCCGGATGACGTGGATTTACTGCGCAATAATGATGAGCGAACCATTCTTTCGGCCCTGCCCAGCGCTCGCTGGCAGCCAACGGGGGCGGACCTGTTAATGGCCAGAGGCCAGTTTTCCGATGTCGACTATCGCTTTCGACCAGAGCGCAACTCTGAGCGCCAAGGGGCCAGTCTGATCTGGCAAAGGGATGTGTCCGAGGTGGACTCCCTCACACTGACCGGCCAGGAAACGGAGGTCTCCTTCGATGCTGCTCCCCAGGCGGATTACGAATACCGCGCGGCAAGTTTGTCGTACCGGGTCAACCTGCGTCGGCTTCAGTATCGAGTGCAGGTGGGGTATAACAAAAGCCGCCCGGCAGTGGGCGAAGGACTGTCCAGCCCGAGTTATTTGGTGGATGTGAACCTGGGAGACGCGGCTAGTCGGTGGGGTTTTAGCGCCAGTCAATTTATTACCGACAATTCCAGTGGCAGCGGCAATCAGGGGGATTTGGGCGACTTTTCCCCCGGTGACTCTTCTTCCGGCGAGCTGGATCAGCTTGAGCGCACCCGAGCGGAGCTGCGTTGGATGAACCAGACATTGTGCGCGCGCTGTAACCTCACGCTCACCACCTACTGGCAGAGCGATGACTATCGCCTTGAGGCCCAAGACCAGGACGAGCTCGGCTTCCGGTTGTCGGGCCGCTACGCGGTCAGCCAACAGTCCTCGCTAGACCTTTCCTGGCAACGGCGCGACCGCCAGTTTGAGGCCGGGGCGGAGCGTTCTGACTTTGTACAGAACCGGTTACGTGCCCGGTACGAATACCACTTTGTTCAGGACATGACGGTAAGCTTGTTTCTGGCACGAAATGAGCGCCAGTCCGATGATAATCGCCGGGAGTACGCTGAGAATACCGGTGGCTTGGGGCTAAGTTACAAATTTTGATCAATTTGTTTAAAAAGTGTACGCTTAGTGGGCGAACGTTCGCTGAAAAGTGCGACTAAGCGCACGTTTTTCAACTTTTGTTGTCTCCCATTTCCCCCCTTTCCCTAACTTTCCTGTACCCTCCCTAACTGTCTCAGCAACCACGGGAATGGCTTTATAACCCAAAAGTATAGCGCTGCTACAACGACGCAAAAGTACTCGTCATGCATAGTGAGTTATAGCGCAAATTATATAAAAAAATAGCCTCTTAGTAGTGATTTCGTATATTTCCAGTGGTAAAAGTGCGTAAGGATTTTCGACGATAAGGAGTGGTGAACCACTTTTATTTTAGCCTTGGGGCCGGGAACTGAACTCATGTCTTTTTTCATAACTCATGCTTCACTGCGGGTGGGCGCGCAACGCCTTTGTGTCTGTGGTTTCGCCGCGCTGACCCTATCACTTGCCGCCTGTGGCGGCGAGGCGGAGTTGGACGCTAACAGCTCGCGCCTGGACACCAAAGTCCCCTACACCGAACAGCTCTCAGGCGGAAGCAATACCGGGCTGGCGACCGATGATCTGATTGGGGCCAACGTCGCGACTAGCCCTACAGCCAAGCCAACTGGCAATGGTGGCAACGTGAACGGCGGTGACGGCGGGCAAACGTCGGACTCTGAGGCGGCACAGCCAGATAATGGCGGCGACGAAGAAGCGGCCCAGCCCGATGGAAGTTCCGGAATAATCGACGAGGCCATCTCCAGCGATAACTCCGGGCTGGTCGAAGAGGCCCTCTCTGACGTGAGCGGTCTGGTTCGTTTGGAGTGGGAGCGCCCCGAGTTCCGCGAAAACGGTCAGTACCTGGATGGCGATGACATCGGTGGTTACGAGTTGCGCTACCGTCGTCTGGGCGAAGAACGCTTTAAAACCGTGATTATCAATGACGGCTGGGACGAATCCTTTGAAATCGGTGAGCTTGCGGGTAGCTACCAATTCAGTATCGCCGCTTTCGATAATGAAGGGCTGTATAGCGAATTTGTGAGCCTTTCTCCGGCTACGGGCCTGCTCGGCTCGCTCTAAGGCGTGCTTTTGTGCCGGAAGGCGGATAAATGCCGCCCACCGGCAGCTGTCAAATTAACCGGCATGTTTTAACCCCAGCCTCGGCGGCGTATACTTCGGCCAGATCCTCCCAATAAGGTTAATCAGCTGAAGGGACCGCCATGCAGACTCAGCTTCCCCGTTTCATTGTCGCCCTCCTCGTCGCCGCCAGCGTTCTGGTTGGCTGCAGTCGCGAAGAGAATACAGAGCAGGCGCAGGATTACCTCGAACGAGCCGAAGCCTACCGAGATCAAGGTCAGTACCGTGCGGCCATGATCGAAATCACCAATGCCATGAATAGCGCCCCCAACGAGGTGCGCTACCCCATCGCGCTGGCGGAGGTGTACATCACCCTGGGCGCCGGACGTCGTGCGTCCTCGTTGCTGGAAGAATACGCCGATGACCACCCTCAAGCGGTGGCCCTGGCCCTGGCGGAAGCCTATTTGCTGCAAGGCAAATTTCTTTCGGCTCAAGAGGCTCTGCAGGGTTATACCCCCGAGACAGAAGAGGACGCCCGGGCGCTTGCGTTATACAAAGCCGATATCCAGCGGGTTCAAGGAAACCTTGAAGCCAGTGAGCAGGCTTATCAAGCCTTACTGGAAGACTACCCGGGCGACTTGGAAATTGAGCTGAGGTTGGCGGAGAATCATATTTTTCGTGGCCAGAGCGAGGCGGCGAACCGGATTCTCAAGCGTTTGCGTGAACAGCACCCCAAAGAGCCGGAACCCCGGCATTTGAGCGCTATTGTTGCGTTGCAGACCAATGACTTGGATCGTGCCGAAAGCCTCCTCACCGATGCGCTGATCGACATGCCGGACGCCGATATCATGCTGCCGGATCGGGCGGCGGTGCTCCAGTTGTTGGCGGAGACGTTAACCGCTCAGGGCCGCACCGCCGAGGCGCTGGTGTATCAAAAAGCGTTGGCCGAAGAGTCTCCAGACTCGGTCGCCGCTCAGCAGCGCCTCCAGGAGGCCGTGGCGGCGGCGGAGGCCGGCAACTACGATGAGGCTGAGTCCATCCTGAAGGAATTGCTGGACGAAAACCCCGACAGTCAGTCTGCGGCACTCATGCTGGGTATGGTGAACTTAAGTCGTGGCGACTATGAGTCGGCCGAGCCCTTACTCAGTCGCAGCGTCGATGTGGAAACGGCGAATACGGACGCCATTCGTGCCACGGTGCTGGCTCAGGCGGAAACCGGTAACGCGGAGCGTGCTATTCAAACGCTTGAGCGCTCTCTTGAAGCGCGGCCCGATAATGCGGTCTTGCTCTCTTTATATGGGGTGTTGGCGTTGAACAATCCCGAATCGGAGCAAGACGGTTACCTCAGCATTCAAAAAGCACTGGCTCAGGACCCACATCGCGGAGGGCTGCGCGTGGCACTGGCGCGCCATCACTTCCAGCGCGGAGAAGCCGAACAGGCCATGGCCCAGCTCAGAACCGCCTTCAACTACGAGCCGGCAAACTGGCCCGTCACCAATGTCTATATGAACCAGCTGCTCGCTAGAGGCGAGCTGGACGAGGTGGCCAAGGCGGTGACTAAGCTGAAAGAAGCGGCCCCCAAAGAACCAGAGACAGCTTTGTTTGAGGCGCAGTATCGCTACCGCGATGGCAGCCCGCAAAAGGCTATCGGGCAAATGGAGAACCTTCTCAAGTCCGAACCCGACTTTGCCCGAGGTCATGGCGTACTGGCCCAGATGTACCACGAAAATGGTCGGTCCGATAAGGCGTTGGCCTCGGTGGAGCAAGTGCTCAAGCTGGAACCCCAAAATCTTCAAGCCATGAGAGCGGGCGTCGAAATTATTTCCAGCGCAGACTTGGCCCGGTCACCTCAGGACTGGCTCGCGGAGCTGGCGAATGAGTTTCCAGCGGCGCAGCCAAACGCCACGGCCCTGGGGGCCATGCTCCACCGGGAGGCGGGCAACTTGGAGGCGGCCGCCGAAATGATGGACCGCTACCAAGGCGAGGAAACCGGCTATACGCGCCAAGTTACCTCAGTGATATACCGCGACCGGGCTCGCCAGCTAGCCAGTGCCGGCGATTTTACCCGGGCGCGGGAGCTGTTGAGCCAAGCGCTTGATGACTTTCCCACCAGCCAAGCCCTGAGCTTGGACCTGGTACGGCTGGACCTGGCTCAGGGCCGGCTGGAACAGGCTAGAGTGCTCTTGGATGACCTGGAGCAGCGGCACCCGGAAAGTGCGGAGGTGACCCTCATGAGCGCCCGGGTGACCCAGGCCGCCGAAGGGCCTGAGGCCGCTTACCACGAGCTGCGCACCGCCTGGGATGAGCAACCGAACAACGAAGTGGCGGCCATGCTGCTGTCCCTGGCGCGAGAGCATGACGCGGACGCGGTTCCCGAAATTTTACAACAATGGGAACAGGCCGCTCCGGAGAATCGAGGCCGGCTTCTCTTTATGGCCGAAGAGTACCAACGCCAGGGCGATGAGGCGGGGGCGATTACCGCCTATGAGCAAGTTCTGGCCAATAACCCAGACGATGCCGTCGCGCTAAATAACCTGGCCTGGTTGCTGAAAGAGCGGGACCTTGACCGGGCGCTCACCTTGGCCAAGAAAGCGGCTGAATTGCAGCCTCGTTCGGCACCTATTCTGGATACCTATGGCTGGCTCTTGCACCTGAAAGGCGACCGAGCGGCCGCACTGCGCCACCTGGAGCGGGCGGCAGAGCTAGCCCCCAACGTCTCGGCCATTCAAGAGAACCTGGAAACGGTTAAAAACGCCAAGTGATGGTATGGGCGACGGGTGTCCCGTCGCCTCTCCTCCCTCGTTTTGCGCCCCCCGAGGCATGTATTCTCATGCCGCTGAGTTTGTTTCCTACGCCCCTTAAGTCCTCCTCCTTCCTGTGCTGACTCCTCCGCCGAAGCTCTCCGTTTTCTCGTCGGAAAAGCTTACATGCCCCCGTTTGAATAGGTAGTGCAATCCCTCTAAGCCATTGAAAATATTAATAAAAATCTTGTTGGTTCGGCTCTTGCATGGATGCAGCCAAGGCTAAGACAGTTAAGTATGGCCTCAATGCGAAAATCCTGAATCATCGTTTCCTCAAAGGATGGACATTATGAAGACTTTTACAAAATCATTGCTTGCGGGTGGCATCATGCTGGCCGCCGGCGCGGCCAACGCCGCCAACATTAATATCGGCATCAGTTACGACCCGAGTGCGGAGTCCAACTTTCAGGCCCTGTTGAAATCTCCTTACGTGACGGAAGATTTTGACAACTTGGGTGTGCAAGGCACCGGGGCCGCCAGCTACGGCGGTGGCGGTCAGGCTGGGCAACAGCTCTCCTGGGTGGACTCCAAACCCACTTTCGATACGAATGTCGGCACTTTCACTCTGGTGCAGGCGGGACAGGTTTACACCCACGCCGATTTGGCGGCCGACGACGGTGACAACCTGAAAATTGAAAGCGCCGCCACGGGTGAGTTTTCTCGGGAGCCGCTGAGCTCCGATGGCCCGGACGACTTTTGGTTGGATAGCAATGATGCCAAGGAAGTTACCTGGGACTTCGACTCCGGTGATGTAGTCGGCACCAACTACGATGCCTTCGGTTTTTACCTGGCTGACCCGGCGGATGTGGCCGCACAACTGACCTTACATTTCACCGACGGCACCAGTTCCGATGCGCTGACTATTCCCTTCGAGCAGGTTAACGGCTCGGTGGGTTACGTAACGGTGAAGAGCGACATGTCCATCATCGGTGGCACGCTGACCTTTGACAACAGTGCCAGCAATGACGGCTGGGGCATTGACGATGTTACCGTCGGTAAGCTTCCAGAACCGGGCACTCTGTTACTGATGGGGCTGGGCCTGTTGGGCTTGGGCGCCGCGCGTCGCAGAACCGCCAAGTAAACGTTGATCTTCAACGTTCAAAAAAAGGCCGGCATTTGCCGGCCTTTTTTATTGTTGTCAATTCACGCTCCTGCGGTAGTCAGCCGTGGACGCTTAAAGTATCATCAAAAACAATAATTCATTAACGCATTTATGGCCTGTCCCCGAATGGATATCGAGTCATCTTCCAACACCCGTGTGACCGCCGCGCCTCGGTATTTGCCAACGCTCATTGCCGGCCTGTGGATCGCTCTGTTCGGTGTCACCTTTGCCGATCTTTGGCAGCGCTGGATTCAATGGGATAGTGCGTTGGCGCACGGTATCCCAGTAGTGGTCATTTTTCTTAGCCTTCTTTGGAAAAGTGGACAGTGGCGCAGACAGCACTGGTTTAGCTCCCGGTTGGAGTTAGCGTTTGGCCTTACGGCCCTGCTGGGTACCTCGCTACTGTGGTTTCTGGCCTACGCCGTCAATATTCAAATTATTGAACAGCTGCTGCTATTGCCGGCTCTAATCTTTGTCTACGCCACGCTATTTGGCTGGAAGACGGTGTTTCATCACCGCATTCTGCTGCTGTTTCCAATTTTTGCCATTCCCATCTGGGGAAGTCTCAACGGGCTGTTGCTTGAGGCCGCCAGCTCGGTGGTGGGAGAGTTGGTTCGTCTGATCGAAATGCCGGCCTTGATCCAAGGCAACAGTATTTATATTCCCTACGGCCACATTCTGATCGCCGATGGCTGTTCGGGGCTGCGTTACTTTGTGATTGCGCTGACGCTCGCCTACTTGATTGGCTACCTGAACGGTTATCGCGAGCCGAAGTTGCTGTTGACTCTAATGGTGGCTGCAGCTCTGGGTCTGATTACCAATTGGATCCGCATATTCGTTCTCATTGTCATTGGTTACCACACTCGAATGGAAAGCGGTTTGATGGAGGATCATGAGCTTTTTGGCTGGGTTCTGTTCGGTTTAATTTGTCTGCCCGCCATCTATTTTGCTCCGGTGCATCGTCACGACAGTGCTCAGTCCGAAACGTCGAGCCGCACCCGCGCGGTAACCCGGCCCCTGATAGCGCTGTCCCTCGGCGCTATGACAGTAGGGCCTCTCCTGGGCGTCATGCTCTATTGGTCTTTTGATGCGAGCGCCTCTGACAGCGTAGAAAGCAGGGAGGCGGAGCAGCTGGCCACGCCACTTGAAGTGGCAGCGCCGCAAGAAGCGAATACCACCATAAAAAGGCTACAGAACAACGTTTTCCTTCGTCGGGATGTCTATGAGCGGAACTATTTTAATGAAAAGCTGGTCCCTTACCTGCCGCGTCTCTACAATCACCAAGTATGGCTGAATGTGAAGGACGAAACCCGAAACCTGGGCCGCTATTCCGTCCGCTATCAAACCTTCTCCGAGAAAGCGGGAAAAAAGCGAGTCGCGCAGCTACAATGGTTTAACGTGGGCGGGAAGGTGACTGCCAGTCGCGTGGAGGCCAAGCTACTCCAAGTTCCCGCGACACTGCGAGGGGAGAACATTTTCTCCATTGTCACCCTACAAACGCTCTGCCGGGAAAAGGAATGCGACAACGCCTATCGTTTACTGAGTCAAAAAGCGGAGCATGAATTAACGCCGCAGGAATAAAGATTAGCCATGCTGGGAAAAATGACGCGAAAAATCTGCCGTTGGAGCGGGCGTTTCAGGAACCGAAAGCGGATATTCCTGCTCAGTCACATGCGGGCGAACACCAGTTTGTTTGGGCACATCCTGGGCAGTAATCCCGATGTTGAAGGCTACTACGAGCTGCATGAAAGCTATTTGAGACCGGCGGATCTAAAGAAAACGCAAAGAAAATACTATCACTCCCATTGCCCAAAAAAAGCCGCCAACTACCTTTTCGACAAACTGCTACACAATCACCATCAGCTGGCCAGAGACGTCATGGGAGCGGGGGATAAGCTGGTCATGATGATCCGTGAGCCCGAACCGACCATTAAGAGCATCGTAAAAATTTTTTCGGATAAGCCCAATAGCCAGTGGGCTGACCAAGAAAGCGCGGAGCGCTACTACGTCGATCGGCTGCGGGAGCTGGCGCGTTTATCAGCGGAGTTTCGAGGGCGCTACTTTGTATTGAAATCGGAAGACCTCATTAGCGACACCGACCAAACGCTTCGGTCTCTTTCAGAATTCCTCGCCCTGGAAACGCCGCTCAGTGAACACTATAAAACCTTTGCGAAAACAGGGCGGCGGGGTTTTGGTGATAGCTCCAGTAACATTACAACAGGGAAAATAGTTAAAGAGAAACCGGTGAATGAGCCGTCGGTGGAAGTGGACCCGTCATGCCGTGAAGTGTATCGAGAAACCCTCGCGACCCTATATGATAACGCGAGCCATTATTGAGTTAACCCACCACGCAATCAATAACTGTCAAGGTTCGTTCGATATGATGGGCCTTCACCCCTTCGTGGACCGGAAGCGTTAGGAAACGCTGAGCAAAGGAGGCCGCGTTCGCATTATCCCCAGCTTGGCGCAAACGCTGCTGCGGAACGTCGTTGACCCGGTCGATCGTATCACTGTAGAGGGTCGTGGCCCCCAAACCTCGCTCGTTCAGTTTGTGGAGCAGCGCGTTCCGGGTTTCCCGGCTCTCTAGCAGCAAAGGGTAGCGAAGCAGCCTTTCTTCGCTTGCCTCAATCTGAGGGGCTAGAAGGTTGATGGCTGCTAAATGCTTTCGGTAACTTTTTTCCGCCCGGCGCTCGTGAGACCAATAGGTCTGGATATTGGCTCGAACCAGGTGCGCCTGACCGGCTGGAAACGCCTCTATGCTTGTATGTTCATGGTAGCGGGTCTCCCCAAGCCGAAGCCACGGGTTTCGGGCAAGGGCTTGGTACATCGTCGGGTGGAGCAGGGTGTTATAAGCCATGCACTTGCCGTAATAGAGGCCACGTTGTAGGGCTGATCCCTTAGCTGTACCGGGCTGTCGTGGTGGATCGTTAGAGGATACCAACAATCCGCCACCGAGCAGATTCACCGGCTTGCCTCGCCCGAAGGAAAAGGTTTGGTAGTCGGCCGCGGTGGTCTGAACCTGCGGTTTACTGGGAAACCACTGGGCGTTGTCTTCGATAATGGCCACGCTGGGACGGTTCAAAGCGACCCTCAGGCTTTTGATAGGCTCGGCGACCCCCAGGAAGTTAATGGCAATGACGGCGAGCGTGCGCTCGGAGAGGGCGCGCTTTAGTGCCTCCTGGTCGTAGTGGCACCGGTCTTTCGCCAGGTCCGAGAACACAGGGGTATACCCCGCATACAACGCGGCCGAGACCAGGTCCGGGCAGCAGTAGGCGGGAATAATGACCTCGGGCTGGTCCACCTCGGGCGCGTCCCTTCTGATAGCCAAAAGCGCCAGGGCCAGGGCGGAGGTCCCCGAGTTCGTCCAGCTTAAAACCCGGTCGGGGAAGAGGCTTTGGACCGCATTGCTTTCGGCGGTACTGAGCGCAATGCGGTTGCCCGCCGGCGGCAGAACTCCTTCGCTCAGCGCGCGGAGGGTGTCCACTTTGTCATCCTCTGGCCGGAGATAAACTTGATGGACGCCTCAAAAATAGCCACATTCACCTGCACAAAGAAATAGATAATCTTAACCAGCGAGGCATCCCTCAGGTTGGGCAGGAAGTGAGCAACGATGGCGATGCCATAGAACACCAGCTGGGCCCAAAGCGCAAGGGCATAGATGGCCCCCTCGGTGGAAAGCGCCGCACTGGTCAAAAACGTCCCCAGGAGGAACCAGGGCACCAACCAGCGCATAATTTTGTGGGAAAACGTCTGAAAGGCAAACCCACCCAGCGTGAACGGGTTCAACACTTCCGTATGCCGGGACAGGCCTACCATCCCCCGCAGTACCGTGCGGACCTTGCGTTGATACTCCTTCTGAGCGTCCTTGAGGTCTTTGTAGTAGCCCAGCACGTCAGAGGCGGTTACGGCGCGCTTTCCGGCTTTCGCGGCATTCAATGCAGTGTTGAAGTCACTGGGAGAGTGGATATCCCAGTCCGCACAAATACTCTTACGGGCGGAAAAAAAAGAACCGCTTAGCCCCACCAGGCCGTAAAGCCGGGACTCAAGTCCGCGCAGCCACATTTCGTACTTAACATAGGCACCTTCGCCGGCGACTTTGCCGTCCTGGCTCACAAAGCGATCCTCGCTGGAAACCGCCCCCACGCTCTCGTCCTGAAAGTAACGTTCGAGTTTTATCAGGGCGTCATCGGGAATTTCTGTGGCTACATCGGAGAAGACCAACACATCGCCGCTGGCAGACGCAATGGCCTCGCGCTGGGCATTTTCCTTACCCAGACGTTCGCCGGCTCGTACCAGCTTAACGCCCTGATCGGCATACTCCTGCACGATGGCGTCAGTGCCGTCCTCGGAGCAATCCGAGGCCACCACTAGCTCGAGCTTGTCTTTCGGATACTTGAGTGCGAGGGTGTTGAGGATTTTATCGCGAATTCGGCCTTCTTCATTATAAGCCGTCACGATGACCGTGAGCATATGACTTGGCTCGTTATCGGCAATGTCGAGATCTTTGCCAAAAAACGCATTGCCCACACTGAGCAGCAGGGGATAGATAAAGTAACTAAAAACGGCTCCAAAAGCCGATAGCCAGAACCAGAACTCCAGCATGATCGCGTCTCCTTGATGGGCGGTAAGCACCGAGTCACAATGTGGTATATTAACTGACCCTGCTAGGGACGTAAACGAGGCAACCAATGGCATCCGCTGAGCGCAAATTGCGAGCACTCCACGTCATCTCCGGTGACCTATGGGCCGGCGCGGAAGTGCAGGCCTATACGTTGCTGAGCCACCTTCGCTCGTACTGTCATCTGAAAGTCATCCTAATGAATCACGGGCGCCTGTATGATGAGTGCCAGGCACTCGGTCTGGATGTAGAGGTCTTCGACGAGACTCAGCTCAACAGCTTTCAAATCTTGCGAAGCCTTTGCCGGGCGGTTCGCGCCTTTGGGCCGGACGTCATTCATACCCACCGACAAAAAGAAAACATTCTGGGCACGCTGGCCGGGCGGCTGGCCGGTTGTAGGCGCAGTGTTCGTACCAGCCATGGAGCGCCGGAGTTCGAGTCCAAGGGCCTGCGCAAGCTTAGGGTTAAGCTTGACCAATGGATCGGGCGGCACTGGCAGCAATGCGTGATCGCCGTATCGGAGGACCTCGCTAAGCAACTCGGGCGCATCTACCCCGAGCGCCACATTACGGTTATTCACAACGGTATCGATCGGGACCGATTGGCCGCCCAGGTCGGCCCTTCCCCTTTTGAGCCCGGCTCCGTGCACGTGGGTATTATCGGTCGACTTGAGCCGGTTAAGCGCGTGGACCTGTTTCTGGAAGCCATTCCTCGAATAACCCAAAAAGCCGGAATGAGCGATTTTCGCTTTCACATCATTGGCGACGGCAAGCTTAGACCGGACCTGGAAGCGCGAGCCCGGGCCCTAGACATCCATGAGCGGGTGGAGTTCCACGGGCACCGCCCGGACGTCCCGACCTGCCTGGCGGGGCTCGATCTATTGGTGATGTGTTCGGATCACGAGGGAACTCCCATGGTGGCCCTGGAGTCCTTGGCACTGGGCACTCCGGTGGTGGCTCACAACGTGGGGGGGCTGACGGAAATGCTGTCGGGGCAGACCGAACTGTTGGTTGGAGATCATAGCGCGGAAGGTTATGCCAACGCCGTCACGGCCGTGTTGCCAAACCTCCACAAGATGGACGTAACGCTTGAAAAGCGTTATACGGCGCGTCAAAATGCGGAAGCGACACTGGCGCTGTACCAACGCGTTCTGGATTAAACGCTTTCGTTAACAAGAGACTCTTCAAGGAATTCAAAGCATGACGGCACAGTTCGGCGAGGAGACTCCCGTCGTTTCGGTGGTAATTCCCACCAACAACCGAAAACTCTGGGTGACCGAAGCATTGGATTCGGTTTTCGATCAGTCGTACACAAATTTCGAAGTCATTGTGGTGGATGATGGCTCCGAAGACGGTACCTCGGAGCACCTGCGGGAGCGCTTCGGTGATCGGATTCGGCTGTTGAGAACCGAGGGCACCAATTGCCCGACAGCGAGAAACCAGGGTGCTTCTCATGCCCGGGGCAAGTACTTGGCCTTTTTGGATGACGACGACCGCTGGTACCCGGAAAAGCTTGAAAAACAGGTGGCTTTTATGGCGATCGCCGGGCCGGAGGTGGGCATGGTAGGCAGCGCCTGTGATCATATGGACAAGGATGGCAAACCGTTTTGGAAGCCGTCCTATCCCGACAACGAAATGACCTACGAAAACGCATGCGTCAAGCCGAAGCTACCGGGCGCCAGTTCCGGCTGCCTGATTCGCACGGATGTATTCAATGAACTGGGGGGCTTCGATCTTGAACTTACCCGTAACCAAGACCGCGATCTGTGGATTCGTCTGACCCGAAAATACCGCGTCCCCATGTTGCAGGACGTACTCTCAACCGTTCGTATCCACGGCACCCAGCGGCGAGGGGTGAATACTGACACCATTGAGCAATGTCGTCTGGAAATCAATCGCCGCATCCCGGAGCGGTCTGTCCGCCGAAAAGCGGACGGGTGGACCTACTTTCACCTCTTTAACTTGAACTGGAAAGACAAAAAGGGCAAAGCGCTGGCTTACCTTATCCGGTCTTTTATTGTCTGCCCAGCGCCGCTGCCCATCCGTGAGAACCGGGTGAAAATGGCGATCCGGCGATTCCTGGGGCGCAGGTAGAACTCCTTATCCTTCGGCTCAGAGAACGTCATACCCATGGTGGCGCAGGCCGTCCCCGGCCACCTCAGTGACAGTGCGAATTTGTTCCGCCGATAGCCGGTCGATGCTCACCTGGTTCAGGTCCTTTACGGAATCATTACGCTCGTGGATCTTAAACGAATCCGAGTACGCGGATTCAGGGAAGGGGGGCAGACCCAAGAACTCGGCGAGGCGGTTCAACGTGGTTTTCGGATCGGCCGCCAGTTCTTCATACTTCACCCAAGTAAAATGCTCCAGATGCTTAGCGTCTTCTTGGAGGACCTCATTGCTGCGTGCCCATTGCCTTGCTGAGCGTTCGATCGGCCAGCCCTCTCTGATATGTTTAGGGTCGCCTTTTCGGCTGATGCCCTCCGCCACAGCATAGCCGTTACGTACTAGACCGATAAAGTGCGCGTTCTCAAAATGTTTCTGGAACCAACGAGTCCGAGCGGCGTTGGGGGGCGATTTTTCCAGCAAGATCTTTTTGGATAAATCCAGCCGCATTCCCCATTCCTTTTTCAATCGAAGTACCTCTGGGCCTTCATCGTCTTCGGTTAGGCGGAACATATCCTCACGATCCACCCACATTCTGGGGAGCCCGATGTCGAAATCTTTTACAAACTGGTCAGTAATAAAATGACCTTCCGTGGGGATGCCGGATATATCCGGGTGGCGGGACATCAGCTCTGACAGCAGGGTAGTGCCGGAATTGTAGCAGCCGACAATAAACACCCATTTATCCGGTTTCGGGACTGGAGTGACGGCTATTCTGCATTCGCGCCAAATGTTGCCTAAGCTCTCTCTTAAAACCGAGCGAAACCGCGTGCCCTTCATAAACTCTGTCTCCGTGAATATGTCTACGCCGGCTTGGGCGGCTGGTAATCGAAGTGCTTGATGATAAACGACTCGTGCTGATTGACCAGCTCAATTGTCTCATCATCGTAATAGTAATCGGCGGGTTTGCGCGTGGAGGTGTTGGTCTTCTGGGTTTTTCCCTCCAGGATAAACGTCCTATCTCTCTCCGACAGCGCGATGCCGGCGAGTTCCAGCGCCTGAATGAGTTCATCCTCCAAGGCTTCGGTTCGAACGATAGCGTTGGTGATGCCATGTTGTGCCCACACCGCTTGAAGGTTTTCCGCCTGGGCCAGACCGGGGGCGCGATACAGGTCGCGGCGAAGGCAGGAAAATAGCTTGAAGAAGCGGTAGGTCAAAAGGCCGCTGTGGTGAGAGATCGGACTGAACCCGTAGCCCTCTCCTATGTCGTAACGGTGTTCGGGGTTCATGATGAGCTTCAACCAGGCTCGAAAGCAGGCCGGATCGCTACTGTCACGGTAGGCCTCGCGCCAGGCATTAACGGGCTTGCGCGCATCTGCTACTATCTGAGTCAAATACTCCGAGGGGGTGAGCCAGGTCTTACCCATTTCCTTATTGAGTTGGCGCCAATAGTAAGACCAGCCAAAACGGCGGGTGGCTTGGTGGTAGGCGCTGCCGTTGCCGTCGCAGCCAAAGCCCCAGAGGGAAACATACCAATCCCACGGGTTGCGTATTGACCCTAGAATAAATCGATCATACAGCGCCGGAGGAACCATGTTGTGCTTGCCTTCCTGGCGGCCTTCCAGAATGGCTCTCAGGCAGCGGCCGATATGTGAGCCGGCGGTTTTGTGAAGCTCAACAAAAACCAGTGGATCAGAGATAAACATGAACGGGTGGCATCCTTGATTGATAGTAGTGTTGGCGTTGAATTTTCGTTAGTATACTCACCTTTGGAAGGGAGTCGAGTGTGATGTCCACGCTGCGAAAACTATACAGGCGCACGCTCTCTAATGAAAGCCGCTACTGGCTCTACAAGCTGCGGCATCCAAGGCAGTTTGAGCACCTGAAGACCCGCGTCAATGAGCACCCGAAGGGCAACTTCTCCCTGAGAGGTTTCACCCAGCGGGAGGCGATCTTTATCCACATTACCAAGTCCGCGGGAACCTCAGTGGCGCTCAGTCTATTCGGCGAGCTTCCCTACCATTACACGGCATGGCATTACCGTGTCATTTTCGGCCGGAAGGACTTCGACCGATTTTTCAAATTTACGTTCGTGCGCAATCCCTGGGACCGCCTGTACTCCGCCTATCAGTACCTTAAAAACGGCGGTTGGGATGAGAAAGACAAAGCCTGGGCGGAAGCCAATTGGTCTCACATTCAGAGCTTTGATCAATTCGTGCTGGAGTGGTTGACACCGGGGAGGCTGAGCAGTCACCTTCACCTGCGCCCGCAGAGTTACTTCCTAAGAGACCGTCGCGGCCATTTGCTGCTGGACTACCTTGGGTACTTCGAGCATATCGGCGAAGACTTTGCCACCATCGCTCAGCGAGTGAACCCTTCGGCCACGCTGGCCCATGCGAATGCCTCCAAGCGCGGAGACTACCGTCAGGTGTATAGCCCCGAAGCGATTCAGAAGGTGGGGGAGTTGTATCGGGAAGACATTGAGAGCTTTGGTTATGGCTTCGACAGCCTTACCCGGCAAAAGGTAGTCAACGGCCAATTGGTGGCTGACCATGGTTAGAGGCTCTTTCGCCAAGCCCGGTCTCCTGCTAGTGGCCAACTGGGACTCCGACGTTGGCTATGCCTGGTGGCTGATGGAGAGCTACTGGGCCGCGCTAGCCGAAGCGTACCAGGGCGAGATGACCCCCATTCTGGCCTACCCCAGTATCAGCAAGCTCCCCGAGGTGATTGAGAACGCGCCTGTCTCACCAGTGGTGGCCGATTTCTCCCGCTTCTCCCTGGCATCGCTATGGATGCAGCTGCGCTTTCTGCGCAGAAATAAGGTGCGGGTAATATACTTCTCCGATCGGGCTCCAAGACATTGGGTGTACGCCGTCTACCGACTGGCCGGAGTGCGTCGGATTCTTATTCACGACCACACCCCAGGACTGCGAACTCGCCCCAAAGGCATAAAGCGAGCGCTCAAAACCTGGATGAACCGCATCCCCGCCTATACGGCCGACGCTTGCATCGGCGCAACCGAGTACATTCGGGAGCGCTTTATCCAAGTGGGCTGCGTACCCCGGCACAAGTGCTTTGCCGCGGATAACGGCATCCCTTTGGAACGTCCGGAACCCCAAGATACCCATGAGCGCTTCAGTATTCCTACGAACAAGAAGCTTATAGTTACCGCAGCCAGAGCCAACCGGTATAAAGGCGCACTTTTTGCGTTGGAAGCCTTAGCTGAGCTCAAACGCGCGCAAGGGGCAGCCGATTGGCACTATCTCTACCTCGGGGATGGCCCCGACCGGGACTTGCTCATCCAGACGGCGAAAGACATGGGGCTAGAGAACGAAGTAAGCTTCCCGGGGAGAGTGGCCGGGGTAACAGCGTTGTTGCCCCAGGGCTCGCTGGCGTTCCACCCCTCAAAAGGAGAGGTGGGTTACTCCTTGTCTATCCTCGAATACATGCTTTGTGGCTTGCCGGTGGTGGTGCCGGATAACCCGTCTGTGTGTGGCGCCACTGAACACGGTAAAACCGGACTTATTTACAAGGAGGGCGACGTCGAATCGGCGTCCAAAGCCCTGGCCGACCTTCTGGGGGACACCGATTTACGAGACCGGATAGGAAAGCAGGCGCGCAGAACCGTTGAAGACCATTATTCTTTGGACCAAACGCATCATAAGCTACTCGAGATTTTCAATAGAATCGTCCCAAAGGTGAACGGCCATGGCTCCGCTTAGAACCGGCAAGAAGCAAGCGGCTCAACACATTGCGATCTACTCGGTGGGCTCGATCGTTCGGCAGCTTGCCGGCTTCATCATGCTGCCAATCTACACCTCCTACCTGTCGCCAGCAGACTATGGTGTCGTCAGCCTGTTAATCGTGATGATAGCTCTTTTTGAGCTTGTCATTGGAGCTAGATTTGCGCAGGCCGTACCGAAATTTTACTATGAGAAAGAGGATGAGCAGCATAGAAGTTCGGTGATATCTACGGCGCTATTAGTGACGGGCTTTGTAAGTTTGATTTCCACTCTCGTGGTGGCCTTAAATAGCGAACTGATTGCCCGCATTCTATTTGGTGATAAAAGCTACAATATTCACGTAGCTCTTTACGGTACCTTGCTATTTACATCAGCTTTGGAAGCCTATGGGTTAACGTTTTTTAGGCTAAAAGAGAAACCCTTTATTTTTATTGCGAACTCTATTAGTAAATTGGTTCTACAGCTATCGTTGAATATACTGTTTGTTGTTTATTTAAATAAAGGAGTTATCGGGGTAATATGGTCCGCACTTCTAGCTTCATCGGTTATGGCCTCGGTAGCCGCTTGCTATATTCTTTATAACTCTGGAATAAAATATAAAGGGAACCTAGTAAAAAGGCTCTTCAAGTTCAGTTGGCCATTGTGGTTGGCTGGAATAGCGGGGCTTTATGTTGCATCGTCAAATAGATACTTCATTCGAATTTTCAGTGACCTAGATCAAGTGGGGCTTTTTGAGCTCGCAGCTAAGTTTTCAACTATACTGCCTCTTCTAATATGGAATCCATTTTCTCAGTGGTGGCAAACAGAGAGGTTTAAGCTATATCAGTCAGAGGATAAGGGAGTAACTGTATTCCCTCTAGTGTTTGATGGAATTACCACCATAATGGTCCTAGTGGCTACGGGTATAGCTCTTTTCAGTGGACCCGTTATCTCAATAATGGCGTCGCCCCCCTTCCATCCTGCTGCGACTGCAGTGCCAATACTGGTCTTTGGTGTTCTTATAAGCAATTTACGGTTTTTCTTCTTCTTCAGTTTCTTAGTTACAGAAAGAACTATTGTTATTACTTATATAAAATATGCCTCCGCTTTAATTGCAACAGTTTTATATCTAGTTTTGATTCCCAAGCTAGGATTCCTTGGAGCTGCAAGCTCCATCCTCGCTACAGAGATATTTGTGCTTTTAGTTTCGTTCTTTCTGTCAAAAAAATATTTTGACAACGGGATAAAGTTATACTATGCAGCCACCTTGATCGTAGCTGGAATAGGAATAACGTTGGTTGATCATTTTTTGTGGGGGCTTGAGCATAGTATCTGGAAAATGCTGGCTGGGAAAACACTTTTGGCGTTCGTCTTGGTTGTTTTTCTAGCCGTCAGCGTATTTTTGAATACAAAATTAAAAAACTCATTAATCGATTTTAAAGATGAGATTAAAGGAAAGTACATCAAGACCAATCTATAATTTGAAAGCGTACCCAGGAAGCGCGTTTGTTTGGCGCGAGCGGATAATTTGGACAAATAATCTAACTACGTTAGGGTTGGGAAAGTTATGAAAGAGGGCGGAAAAAGGATCTGGATTACTTGGGAGAAACATAGAAGAAGTAGAGTTCTGTCTGACCACTTCGGGTTTCAGCTCATTGAGGTTAAAAGTAAGCATAAAGGTCTTCTCCGATATTTGGCTTGCATTGTAAAAACTACAAAGGTTCTGATCTCATTGCGTCCTAGAGTTCTTGTGGTACAGAACCCTTCCATGTTCCTGGCGTTGTGGGCGGGGCTTTGTAGAGTGTTGTTTCGTTATAAGCTAATTGTTGACCGCCATACTAATTTCAAGTTCAGCTACCGAAGCTCACTGTCTCCGAAGTGGCTAACGTTCAGGTGCATAAGTACTCTTACAATTAGAATGGCTGATATAACCATTGTAACCAATAGAGGTTTGGCTCGCGTGATTCGGCGATTAGGCGGTACGCCTTTCGTTTTGCAGGATAAAATACCCGACATGAGCCAGCCCAAGGAGGTCCACGGGAGTAGTCGAGGAAATGGAGACTTCTTGTTCTTCGTTTGCTCCTTTGGGAACGATGAGCCTGTAGAAGAGATAGTCAAATCATACGGAAATCTTCCGACGGAAGTAAAATTGATTATAAGCGGTAACTGGAAACGAAGGTTTACAACAGCAGACATGAAAAGCATGCCTACTAACGTTGAATTTACTGGATTCATTAGTGACGCCGAATTTACTTCATTAATGGCAGAGTCCAGCGGCGTTGTCGTGCTTACTAAGAACGAGTTTACGTTAAACTGTGGGGCCTATGAGGCTCTTTCGTTGAACAAACCTCTATTACTTTCCAACACATTGGCTTTAAGGGGGTACTTCAAGAACGTGGCCAACTTTGTGGACCTAAGATCCCAAGAAAGTATTTCAAGCGGGCTCCGAAAGTTTCAGAATGGAATAGCTGAAGATGATCTTGGCTCTCGATGGAGCTCCATTCGAGACATGAAAAAGGCGTGGTCTTTAAAAGCCGATGAGTTAGATTACGAGTTGGATAAATAGGATGTTGAAAGATTCTTGTGCTTTAGGTTAAGTCTATGATTAGCAGTATATACTTGAATAGTCCAGTCGTCTTTCAGAACGCCATGATTTCCCTTTATGGAGTGAAGACGTACGCCGATCGATTTATGGGGCCGCTGCCGGACACCTATAAAAAGCTGAAACACGCTTTTAGCCCTCCTGATAAAAGCTCGTTCGAGCTCCAAGACCAGAGGCTCAAGCAGTTGCTAAAACATTGTCAAAGTAACGTGCCGTATTACAAAGGTATCTTGGCTGACGTCGATGTAGAGCTTATCAATAGGAAAAATATTCATAATTATTTTCCCTTGCTAACCAAGAAAGATGTCGTTAATAACGTTAAGTCTTTGGTGCCTGGGCCCGGCAGCTGTTATTACCCTGAAGTTAAAATATCAACAAGTGGAACCAGTGGAACGCCTTTAACGATTTATGCGACAAAGGAGTCTAGAAGAGTAAACTATGCATTCTTTAATAACTTCTTGGAATCTCTGGGCGCATCATACCGAGCAAAGAGCACTATTCTTGCCGGACGTAAAATTTACAAAAGAGGAAGCCGAAAAGTAGATAGGTATGACTATTTTAATAGGACGCAGTATCTATCTGTTTATGATATATCCCCTGACACTATATCGAAGTATATCGAGGCTCTGAATAGATGGCAGCCTGAATACATAGACTCACATCCCTCGGCGTTATTTGAGTTACAATACTTAGCGATGAAGAAGGGGCTAAAGTTAAACTTCAGCCCGAAATTCATTGTTACCTCCTCCGAGTCCTTAACAGCAACTATTAGAAATAAGGTGGAGAGCTTTTTCTGTTCAAAAATATACGATCACTACGGCTGCGCGGAAATGTGTATATCAGCTTTTAATAGTGATGATAAGTACTACAATGACCCAACATACTCCATAATTGAGCTGATCGATAAGGGCAATGACTTATACTCTGTTGTCGTAACAGGCCTTGTGAACTTTGGGATGCCTTTGATCCGCTATGAGATTGGGGATCTTGTTCATTGCAGCGATTTAAGAGACCCTTATACGTTTGACAGTGTGGATGGAAGACTGGATGACATCATTGTCACTCCAGAAGGGAGACTGGTTGGGCGACTGAGCCCAGTATTCAAAGGCATCCCTGGTTTAGAGTTAGCGCAGGTTGTCCAAGAATCTAAATACACCCTTGTCGTAAACGCTGTTTTGAGGGAGGAGGAGCGTGATAAATTTGATGAGTCGCTCATCATTAGTAAGCTAAAGTCTAGCACCAGTGAATCTATGTCAGTTCGAGTGAACTATGTCGCCGATATTGAGAAAAATGCAAATGGTAAGTTTAAATCGGTAGTGAATTTAGTGAAAGAACTATAAGATACGCGAAAGAGCAATACATTTACCATTTTTAAGATAGGGAGTTAGGGCAGTGCGGGTTCAAGACGGTTAGAGGTATCCTTTAGGTCCTCGTATAGTGTTTTGAGGTTTGTTTCCATTTTAATGAGCGAGTAGTCTTTCTCAACTTTTCTTCTGGCGTTATCTTGCCAATCTCGCCAGTGCGACGGGTTATCAATTAGAAAGGATAGGACCTTCGCCAACTCCTCCGAGCAACCTGGCTTGTAAAGAAAGCCATCTTTCCCATCATCCACACATTCGGGGATGCCACCGCTTTCTGAGCAGATCGCGAGAGTTCCAGATGCTTGTGCTTCTTGCACGACGATGCCCTGAGTCTCTGCCCACAGCCCAGGTTCGGTAATGCTCGGGAGTATAAAAAAATGGGCTTGTTGGTAGATTTCCTTCAGTTCCTCTCCTGACTTTACCCCAAACAACCTAACATTCTCGTTCATCTCCATGAGGTTTATCTTTTCCTTTATCGAGGCTTCATAAAGCCCTAGACCTACAATCCAGTATTCAATATTTATACCTTTTTGTAGTAATTGCTTTATGGCTGAAATTGCAGAAAAGTGTCCCTTCAATCGATCAAGCCTCCCAACTGTCAAAGCTATGTATTTTCCATTTCTGGGCGAGGGGTTAGGGTTGTAGGAGAAGTCCTTTACACAAATCCCTTGAGGGATAACGCGTATTTCCTTTTTAACTCCGGCTAGTTCCAAGCACTGCTGTTTGGCAAACTCGGTGTTAGCCACAACAGTATCGATGCTAGAATAAAGAGTGTTTCGTTGCTCGTCTGTCAAATCCCTAACTCCATCTGGGGGTAGACCGTGAAAGGTTAAACAAAGAGGACAATCAAGAGCATTTAAGAGGCCCAAAAAGCGGTAAGCGGCTTTTTCCGAGTGGCAATGAATAATATCTGGTTGGTTAATCGTTAAAAAGCTAGCAAACTGAAGACCTAGTAGTTTATCCTTTAAAGGCATCTTGTTGAATAGTGTACTTTTAAGGAACCGCTTGGTCCTAGGGTCAGTCAGGTTGCGTAGCAAATATAGCAGGCCTCGTACCGACTCTAACTTCTTGCCAAACCGGCTATTGTGCACGGCATTAATTGACAAAGTATCAATTCTGGAATCGTATGGCTCTTCTCCAGCCAGTAAGGATAGGACTTCTACTTGATTTGAGAAATTCGAAACGCTTTCCAAATAATTGACAAACCAAGTTTGAAGAAGGGTGGGAAACTTCATAGAAACTGATAGGACTTTCACGCGCTTATCCTTCGGTATAAAAGGCTCAAAGCGAAAGCGTACATAACCAGTAGCAGACGTTCGTAGAACAATGTTGAACCATTGGAGACATAGCTTAACATAAAAAATCCGCCAAGAAGTCGTTAGACCACTCAGCGGAGTTTTCGTCAGTGAGAATACTTAGTGAGTTACGGGGTCGGGTCTATTGACTTGGCCTACCTTACTCTTTGATATGACAATATTATCAAAATATACGTAACCCTTCACATCACTCATATGTTGCCAGTTTCCACCTACGGACATGCCTCGCAGCTCACCCAACACAAAATTGTCCACATGTGTAATTGGTTCTCGGTCCAGGTCGTCTATGGGGCTTACATATAAAGTATAACTAGCATCCTTACTATCGGCTGAGCTCTCTCTTGTAAACACCTCTTCAAAATAAATCCATTTATCTTTTGGTACAGTGAAAGCGTCGAGGCTGGACCCGCTTCGTACATACTTACCACCGTCTGGTGTATGTAGTTCAAGCGTTAGGTCTCTTTGGACGGATATCTTCAGTGTAGAATATCTAAACCCTTCTCCGGGCCGCTGCCAGGTGCTATAGCCTAGCTTGAATGTCACGTCCGGCAGAACGGTTTCAGGGGGAATAAAAAGGTAAAATCGTCTAGAGAGCGTTTCCCCAAAATCAAGCTGCTTTGATGATACGCCGTCAAGTTGGTTGATCGCTTTATCGCAGTCAGAACGACGATCTATATTTCTCCCGACTGTACCCGTTTCACCGCAAATATTGGGTAGGAAAATAGCGTCTCCCACTTTTACTGAGGATTCCGCATCCCCGATACTTGGCTCCTTTGCCGACTTGGCGTTGAAGCATAGTTGACCTTCCGGTGAATCAATTATATTCCAGGTGCTAAATTGGTTTGAGAGGTTATAGACGTAGCTTTCATAGCCATCTGGGTCCGCGCGTGTGCATGCTTCTCCGTCTGAAACGCTAGTGACCTCAAGGTATTCACCTCCACAAGTATTACAGAGGTCGTTGCGACCAGCAAAGTTCATTCGCAACGATTTTCTGTGAGAGACAAATTGCTCGCCTTCTACTACTCGGTAAATGTCATTTTCCCCAAGCATCATGCCATCTCTCTTGCCCTCCTCGAGATTCCAGCTCCAAACTGGGTTTGGGTTGCCGTTAATTGGCTCTGAAAAGTCTTCCTTAAACAGAATATCTGCATCTTGAGCTTGCGATGCGAAGCTAGCTGACAAGATGATTGATGCGCCAATTGCTGCGAGTATCGCTGAGCGTGTTTGAGTGCGTTTCATAAATGGTAACCTAAAATAAAATGTCTACTGACGCTGGGTATCTTCCATGCTACCTATATGGAGATCAAGGTAATTTTAAGGATAGACTAAAAGTTGAACATTGCATCACGCCTAAGATGTGAACAAATTTTCTAAAAAATCTTAACATCTAGCACTAAAACTTATATGAGGCGAAAAGGCCGATCCCTGCGCTTGGAAGCTTGTGGCTCGGGGGAAACGGTATCACTCATCAGTATGTTGCAATTGGCGCCATTGCTGTCCTTCAATTATCTCCAAAGTACCGGATGAAAGCCTGCTTATCAAAGGAAGCTGAATTAGACAGCGCTTCAGGTGCACATGGTACTTAAACGTTAGGTACCGTAAGAAGAGCTTTAGATTAAAACGGGGGTTATATACTTCGTAACCGTTTCTGATTAGGTCCTCCTCTACACCATAGCTCATTTCTGCTTGAAGTTTTGAATCTAAACGTTTCCACCTTTCGGTTGTCTTTTCGCCGCTTGACAGGGGGCTCCTAAAAGCAGTGTTTGAGCTATCTTGGTCTTTCATTATCGCGATGTTCATTTTTCCAGGCTCTAAAAGTAAAAATTCGGAAATTAGCTTTTCGTAGTGGGTGGGGTGCGCAACTAGGTCTTCGTATCGCAGGTTCAGCACATCGCTACTTGTATGACCTCTTTCGCTTACCTTAAGTACCTCGCCCCACTGTACCGTTGAGTAGTGAAGCTTCGCGCTTGTTGAGCTATATCTAAGTGGGGGGCTGCACCACCCTAACTTAACTTGCGAAATTGCCACATCCCTACCGTCTCTAATAAGATTTATGAACTTGGCTGTTGGGCATCTGCGTTTTATTCTATTCATATACAAGTAATGTGATGGCGTGCTGTCAACTATTCTATTTTTGTTCTGGGAGAGCGATATAGCCTCTAAGAAATTGATCAAAAGTTCTGTATAGTTCTTGCTGGAGTTGAGGACTTCTATAAATCGGCTTTGCTGTAGGTGTGATTCTATGAACTGCCTTGACCGAAACCAATCACCTAAAAATCGATTTCTACAACTGCCTGAACGAAAAATATTACCGTATTTTGGTTTGCAAACATTCAACAATAAAGTTTCTGCGTTGTAGGTAGAAAATTCTGGATGACTAGAGATTATCCTGGATAACAAGGTTGTCCCGGATCTAGGTGATCCAACTATAAACAAGGGTGAGAAGCCATCGTTAGACATGCTAAAAGGCCTCATTATTCGGTTTAGGCTTGTAAGCGTTTTGTAGAGCGACAAATAGAGCAAGACCAATCCACATGTAAGGGTAATAGCCAACAGTTACGAACTGGCCCGCGACCACGAAGCCTAGCATACCGAGGGCTATACCTTTAGAGGCCGCGCGGTACACCGGGTCATCAATCTTATGGTGGTAGGAGGGCTTTTGGAAGAAGCGTAACAGCAGAAGAATATAGATTGATAATCCGAGAAGGCCTGCATCTGTTCCTATCTGGATAAATATATTGTGAGGGAGCTCCGCTTCAGGGTAGAGCATGTCCTCGTGGAAGTACCGCTCATAGTATGGGATAAAATTGAAGTATCCAATGCCAAGAGCCGGATGGTTTTTGATCATCTCTATTCCATTCTCCCAGTAAAGCAGTCTTTGCTGAGAAGTCTTATCCTCCCCCATCTCTGTAAATCGAACTTTCTGTTCCTCTGGCAAGAAAGTGATGACTAGAAATGCAGTTGCAGCTATTCCAATAATAACCTTCATTCGAAACAATTTACGATAGAACATCAAAATACACTGGATTGCCAGTGCAAGTTGGGCTCCTCTGGAACTTGCCCCAAGTATGGTCATTACCGGCGTGACGAAAAAAAGCACTAGTATCACTTTTTCCCAGGTTCTAACTCTATTTTTTAACTCTTGGTATAGGTAGTAGCCTAGGGGAAAAAAGCAGAGCATCTGTATGCTAAGCTCACCTGAGTTTCGGAAGAATCCGGGAGGTCCTGTGATTCCCCATTTAGTGAATCCGAACCCCCTTAACGTCCATACTTGTGCTCCATGAAGGGATAGCTTGAAGCTTGCGAGGCAGAATATAAGGAGAAATATATAGAACCGTTGTGGAGTATTAACGATATTAATTATTAGGAAGTAAATTATGATCCAGGTATATATGAACTCCAGGTAGGATTTCGATATAGAGGGCCAGTAAGCACCAAATATAGAAGCAACTATAACTAGGAGAAAAGATACTATCCACTTACTTGCAGGGTCGGAAACCCATTTTTTATTCTTTTCAAAGAGTATTCCTATTAAAGACAAGCCCAGTAAGACGCTCATCCATGGAAGAAAGTTGAGGGCAGGAATTATGGAGTGTGGTCTTACATACTCAAAAAATAAATAGCCACAAATCATCCAGAAGGCAAAACCTTCTTGCCAAAACTGCTTCCAAAGCGGCTTTATACGAAAAGCGTATAGTTCGGTTGAGTCAGGCATTGTGTTTGGGTACACGCTTAGCTAGTAGTTGAGTGGCGTCGGCAACAATCTTTTCGCACTGATTGAAAAAATCTATATTAGTATTAAAGGGATCATGTATATAGGGTTTCGGGTTGGGCAGCCATAGCCCTATTAGAGTAATTTGAGGATAAGTTCCTGCTATTTTGTTGAGCGAATATGCGTGTTTCGGCTCCATGCCCACGAGCAAGTCTCCCCTTCTCTGTTGATATTCGTTGATGTTTTTCGTTACATGGTTCGCAAGGGATAGGCCTATTCTGTCCGCGTAAGCAACTGCTCTTGGGTCCGCAGGATCGCCACCTCGACAATGGAGACCGAAGGACTCCGCTTTTAGCCCTAAATTCTTAGCCACTACTTCTGCTAGCGCGCTTCTGCAAATATTTCCTGAGCATACAAATACTATTCTATGAACGAGTGAGAAATCCACTTCTTGATAGGCTTTATATTTCCCTGCTACACGCAAAGCGTAATGTTGCGCTGTCCGGAGTAACCCTCGCTTAGAGCCGAAGCGATACTTAATCACGTCGTCTAATTTCTTATTCACTGGTTCGCTTTCCTTTTGGCGATTCTGAAGGCCTTAGATTCCTCTTTCTGATATTAACCGGTGCGTTGGGTGCTAGCAGTTTATTAAAAATGTTATGGTAATTGCTCAGGGTAGTCTGCATCGAAAAATTAGCGATAGTGTGCCCCTTAGCCCTCTCCTTAAGATCCTGTCTAAGAGCTTTGCTTTTGATAAGGCTTCTAATAGCACTAGCCAACGCTTCCGAAGAACCGGCCTCTACAAGAAGCCCGGTTTCGTTGTTTGACAGAATTTCTTCAGGCCCTCCGCAGCGGGTGGCTACTACCGCTAGTCCAGTGGCCATAGCTTCGATGGTAGCGATGGAGAAACCCTCGGAAGTGGATGAAAGCGCGAACATATCCATCTGACCAAGAAATTCCGCGGTATTCGGGTGAAAGCCAATAAAATGCACACGGGACTCCATCTGTTGGCGTTTAAGCTGCTCCTCCAGCTCTCCCATAAGCTTAGGCTTTTGATGGCCGGCAATCACAAAGTGAACCTTTGGAAACTCCGTTTTTAGGATTTTGGCGGCGTCAATCAGGACATCATAAGCCTTCGCAGGGCGCACATTACCCACACAGCCTATTAGGAAGGCGTCATCTTCCAGACTTAGTTTTTGGCGAACTTCTCGGCTTTGGCACCTTCCGTAGCGTTGTATATCGACGCCGTTATAAATAACTTCAATTTGCGTTTGGTCAAACAGCTTACGCTCCGAAATATAATTAGCGAGCTGTTGGCTCACGGCCACAAGCCGGTCTACGCCCCACCGCATTATCCGATTCTTGAGGTAAACATGCCTTTCGTTGGGGTTGATATCCACTTGGCCGTGAATGGTAGCCACAAGTGGGATGCGTAGCAACATCGAAAGCAGGGAGTACGTGAGCGTCGAGCCTAATAGGTGAGCCTGAATGAGCTTAACGTTGTGCTTTCTCAGCAGTTGAAACAGTGTCCAATAATAAGGTAATGATAAAAGCCCATGAGGCTTCACAATGGTGTAGGGTATATCCCGCGCAATCAATTGATCTTCGACCCAGCCGGGCCCTTTAATAATGGCAAAGTTGTTAAAACCTTCGACAGTCAGGTGCTGCGCCAAGTCGAGAAATACTGTTTCAGCGCCGCCCGGACCGGTTGTGTCAATGGCATGTAAAATGGTGGGCGTTTGGTTTATCATTCTGGGTGTCCTGCCAACTGCGGGTCGACGCTTAATTTACTATAAAAGGTGGTCGGCTACTAGTGACAGAGCGGAATCGGCGGAGTTTCTTGTGGCGCCAAAATACACTACGTTTTTTTCAGGGAAAGTGACCAAGTTGTGACAGAATCAGCTCTCGTTTTAGACGCGGCGCAAAGAAGTGCATTGGCGGTAACTCGGTCCCTGGGCCGGGCCGGCCTGCATGTGACTACGGCGGAGGCGGCGCCGGAAGCGCTAGCGGGCCATTCATGCTACGCGCGCGGCCACCTCGAAAGCCCTTGTCCGCAGATGGCGCCAAAGGCGTATGTCTCTTGGTTGGCGAAGGTGATGGCTGAGCGTTCTTTTAATTTTGTGGTCCCCGTCACAGAGGTTACCAGCCAGTTGTTGTTGAACTGCAAGGAAGAATTGTCGGGTTTGAGCTTGCCATTTGCAGATTACGATACCGTGATGGCGCTTGCCGACAAGGGCCATCTGATGAAGCGTGCGGCCGAGCTTCGCATCCCCCACCCGGAGACTCGATGGTTTGCCCATGCGGGCGAGCTGAACCAGGGTGCGGTTGAGTATCCTGTCGTATTAAAGCCCTGTCTGTCGAAAATTTTCACCGGTGAAAGTTGGGTTGCCACGCGGGTTCGAGTCCTTAGTAGCGCTGACCAGCTCCAGCAGGAGTTGGATAGCTGTCCCTACCTTCACCAATACCCCTTTATGCTCCAGGCGTTTATTCCGGGCAAAGGGGCAGGCATATTCTGCCTTTACGATCAGGGGCGCCCGGTCACCTATTTTGCCCACAAGCGCCTTCGAGAGAAGCCGCCGGAAGGGGGGGTGAGTGTGCTGTGCGAGAGCGCCGTTCCCGACCCCACCATGCAGGCGTACGCGAGTCGGCTATTGGACGAGGTGGGCTGGCACGGCGTGGCCATGGTGGAATTTCGGGTAGCGCCGGATGGCACGCCCTACTTGATGGAGGTAAACACCCGTTTTTGGGGGTCGTTGCAACTTGCCGTCGATGCGGGTGTCGACTTTCCCCGGCTGTTGTGGGAAGTTCACCAGGGGCGAGCGCCCCGAGGGCCCGAAGAGTACAAAGTGGGGCAGCGGCTGCGCTGGCTGTTGGGCGACATCGATAGCCTCTATCTCTATTTGCGCGGTCACCGTACACTAAAGGAAAAGGGGCGGAGACTGCTCGCGTTCGCGACTCCGCGACTTTCTGGCTTGCTGCATGAGGTGAACCGGCGGGGCGATTTAGGCCCCGCATGGTTTGAATTCAAGCGTTACCTAAAAGACTTGACCGGTCATTGAGTGACTATGAGCGCTAAGGCATTGGCGAAAAAAGCTCTCAAACCGCTGCTGGTTTCAATGGCGGACCGTTTTGGGCCTCACCGCAGGCCCACCTCGGCGCCCCGGCTGTGGGTGTTGATGTACCACCGCATACTACCTGAAGGCGACCCTCGCTACCATCAGGAGGAGCCGGGCATGCGGGTTACCCCCGAGAGCTTCGATATGCACCTTCGCGAGCTCAAGCGGCATTTTGAGATGGTTTCTCTGGGAGATTGGGTGCGCGCCCGAGAAGCCGGAGAAGAGTTGCCACAACACGCTTGTGCGGTGACTTTTGATGATGGTTGGCTCGATAATTTCGAGTACGCCTTACCGTTGCTTAGAAAGCATAGAGTGCCTGCAACGCTCTTTGCCGTCGCTGAAAAAATTGGTACGGATTTTCAGTTCTGGCCCAACGTGGTCTCGGCGCTAATGTTGGGGGGCGTCGGTCCCACCTTGGCAAAGCACCCGGTGCTGGGCGTGGAGGGAATGGGGGCATCCCACCCCTCCAGCGATCAGGTGGCCCACTGTATTAAACAACTTAAATCTTATACCGATGAGGCGCTTTTTGGCGCGCTGGAGGAGTTGCATTGGCGCGATTTGCTCGCAGAGCCAATGACGCCTGCTCTGATGAATTGGGCACAATTAAAGGAGATGCAGGCTTCTGGCTGGGTAGAGGTAGGCTCCCATACCTGTACGCACCAACGCCTGACCTCGGCATTGCCGGAAACCGAGCTGCAGCGAGAAATTGTGGAAAGCCGCTCCATTTTGGAGCAAAAGCTTCAATGCCCTATCAGCTTATTTTGTTTTCCCAACGGTGACTATAGCGCTGACGCGCTGGCCCTGGTTGAGCGCCATTATACCGGTGCGGTTACCACCCAGAAGGGCATTAACGACGCTGCGAACTGCGCTCTTCATGAGTTGGTTCGCGTGGGGATTCACAACGACATCACGCATACGCCCCGGCTTTTCGGCGCCCGTTTGTCGGGGTGGGTGTAAATGATGAGTGACGGGATGAGTCCTTTATTGCGCAAGGCGATTGAAAGTCGCAGGCTACGGCGCTGCCTCACGGCGGCGGCCGGCCCCTACGCGGCGGTGTTCACCCTTCACCGTCCCCGCCCCGAGGACCGGATGTTTAATGGCGTCTCCGAGGCGCTTTTGCGGGAGTGCCTGGAGTATGCTCGCAATAGCGGGTATGAGTTTGTTTCAATTGATGAGTTGGTTCGCCGTGCCACCTCTGGAGCGGATGCTTCAAATCCGATGCTTTGCCTTACATTGGACGATGGCTATGCTGACCAACTGACCCGGCTGGTGCCTATCCTATTGGAGTATGACGCCAAGCCCACGCTATTCGTCATTTCGGACTTTGCGGACGATCAGGATTGGCCCTGGGATGCCCAGCTGGCCTATGCGGTTAAATGCTGTGAAGCGCCATCGTTGAGGCTAACATTGGGACAGCGACCTCGGGAGTTCGGTTTATCGGGAAGATCAGATCGTATCTTCTGTCGCCGCGCCGTGGTGCATCACGCGAAAACGCTCAGCGCGCCCCAATTGAGTGACTTCATCCGCTACATTGCCAGCGCCTGTGAGGTCGATATTCCCAGTCGGGCACCGGAGGGGTATCGGCCGGCCACTTGGCCGATGTTGCGTGAGTGGGAGAAAAAAGGGTTGACCGTCGGTTCCCATAACCGGTCCCATCATTTGCTCACCGCTCTCGAGCCGGAGCGGGTGGGGGCAGAGCTCCGGTATTCCTGGGAGCGCCTGAGCTCGGAGCTTACGGCGCCGTCGAAGACGTTCTGTTACCCCTCCGGCACGGCCAGAGACTTCTCCACCACCCACGAGTCTCTGGTAAGGTCCGCCGGTTACCAAGCCGGTGTAACGACGCTTTCCCGCATAGCCTATTTTCGGGATGTTCGTCGTAACCCTTATCGGATCTCCCGAATTGGCTTTCCCGATACCGTCTCTCAGTTTGCCCGTTACGCCTCCTGGGTGGAGGCGCTGCGCAGCAAACTCCCCCTATAAATAGTCAGGCCGAAGGTGGAACCTTGAGTAAAGTGACACTGGACATCAAAGCCTTTTCAAAAAATCCTGAAAACAGTCTTCTGGAGCATGGGGTTGACCCGAACAGTGCTCGGGCGCGCGCTCTGCTGCAGCAAGCGGAGGCCGTGCGGGCGGCCAAGGCGGAGCTTAAACAAGAAAAGTCAAACAAGGCCGCCGTCGCCAAAGAGTTCAAGGCTGTAGAGAAAGGGTCTGACGAGCATCGGGCGCTGGTTGATAAAATGCAAGCGGTATCACGGGCGTTCAAGCAAACCGAAGAGCAGCTTAAACAGCGCGAGCAGGCACTTAGGGCCGCCCTGAATGAATTGGAAGCCCCTAAACCGGCCGAGCCTCCTTTATTTTCCATTCCCGAGGCGACTACATCGCAGAACTTTCAGGTTCGGGAGCTAACCGACGCTGAGTACCCGCTCTGGGCAAGCTACGTGCGAAACCTGAAAGCGGTACCCAGTTATTGCCTTCCGCAGTGGGCGGGTATTATAGAACAGGCCTTCTCCCACCCGACGCGTGTTTGGGCGGCGGTCTCTGAGAACGAAGAGATCCTGGGCGGTGTGCCCCTAACGATATTTGATAGCCGGTTGTTTGGACGTTTTGCGGTATCAGTCCCGTTCTTTAACTATGGGGGCTTGCTAACCGAGTACCGAAACGTCGCCGAGGAAATCTTTCAGCACCTGCAAGCAGTTTGTGAACGGGAAGGTTGGCAACACGTCGAGGTGCGAACTACCCAGAAGGGCTTGGGCCTGCCCGCCACTAGCCGAAAGGTGTCAATGATCCTACCACTACCGGAGACAGAGCAGGCACTAGAGGCACAGCTGGGCGCAAAGGTTCGTGCACAATGTAAGAAAGCAGGTAATTTCAGCCCGGAGGTACGCTTCGGTGGTGTGGAACTTCTGGAGGATTTCTACCGCGTATTCGCGATCAACATGCGTGATCTAGGAACCCCGGTGTACAGCAAAGCCTGGTTTCGTACCATTATCGCCCACCCGGAGGTGAAAGCCACGCTGGTTGTCGTTTACGTTAAGGGGAGAGCGGTTTCCGCAGGGTTCCTTCTGGGCCACAACGGTATGTTGGAAATTCCCTGGGCTTCAACGGTCCGTTCCGCAAACGCCATGGATGCCAATATGTGGATGTACCGCCAGATCCTGGATTACGCCGTGCGTCAAGGCTATGAATTCTTTGACTTTGGCCGTTCCACGGTAGATGCCGGAACCTACCGCTTTAAAAAGCAGTGGGGCGCAAAGCCTTATACCCATTACTGGTATTACGTTCTACCAGAGGGGGGAGAGCGTCCCTCCTTGAATCCGGACAACCCTAAGTATAAAGCCTTGATCGCCACGTGGAGGCGGTTGCCGGTTTGGACAACGACCATAGTAGGCCCGCCGATCGTGAAAAATATCCCTTGAGGCGGGTGCTTTTCGATATCCGCGCCATGGTGTGTTATTGTCAAGCTAAGTCGACTGAAATCGCCGATTGAAACGTCGTTTGAATTGGTTATTAGTTTTAGCGATGACGATAAGGATTAATATAACATCCCGATAAATAGGGGCGTGGCCGTGAATAAGCTAGAAAGGATTATCCACCAGTCTTTGGAGGGCAAGCCGGCATTAAGAAATACCTTAAAGAAAATTTATCAGGCGAGCCTATCCATCGTTCCCACCACGAATATTAATGAAGAGAATGTTGTGGTTAGGCCAAACTGTTTTTACGGCTTCCATAACTTGTGCCCGTGGTCCAAAGACAATAAATATTTATTAACTCATAGATTTCAAACCCCCGACGACAGGCTCCCCGAGAAAGGCCAGAAAATTGAAGTGGGCGTTTTCTTTGGCGAGAACCACCAGTCATACAGAAAGATAACAGAGACGAATGTATGGAACTGGCAGCAAGGAGCAATGCTGCAGTGGTTGGGAGGAGGGCACCGCCTAATCCTTAACGATTGGAAAGAAGGGAGGCATTGCGCCAGAGTACTGGATGTGAGTGGCGAAGGTGTCGGTGAGTTTGCAACCCCGGTATCGGCCGCTGCGCCGGACGGGTCTAGCTTTGTCAGTTTCTGTTTCGACAGTCTTTCCGAGGGGCTTCACGGGTATGGTTATGCCTACCGAGCCACCCCTGGGCGCCGAAAGAACCTGGGTGATCGCCTTTTGCACATTGACTGCGCTACTGGTGAAATTGACACGCTTGTCACTATTGGCGACGTGTTGAAGCTATCTCCGAGAAAGTTACCCGCTGAGGCTTTTCACTTCTTTTCGCACTGTCTGTACTCGCCGTCCGGAAAGTTCCTTATGTTCTTTCACCGCTGGAAGAGCAACACTTCGGACTTGGGCACTCAAGTTGTGATTTACGATTTTGAGGCCGGGAGGGCCCATGTGCTTCCTTTGGGAGAATTCGTTTCCCACGCCTCTTGGCATACCGACCGCTACGCGTTTCTCTATGCGGAGAATACCGAGGGGGTGCGGGGGTATTTCCTGGTCGACTGCCTTTTGGATAATGCGAGGCCTATGGCCTTTGAGGGGCTGGGATGTGACGGCCACCCTCAGGTTCTGGCCCAGTCTCCCCGAGCGGTAACCGATACCTACCCCGACCGTTTCAGGATGCAAAAGCTATACGTAATGGACCTGGAGCGCTCGGCGTGCGAGCTTCTGTTGAGTTTAAAGATTCCCTTTCGGTTCCGGGATGCGGTTAGGTGTGATTTTCACCCGCGTTGGGACAGAAGTGGACAGTACATTTCATTTGATTCTGCGCACACGGGCGTGAGGTCTCACTGTACGATTCGGGTCCAATAACATGAGCGATACCATTTGGCTAAGTTGGCACCTTTCCCGTCGGACAAAGAGTTTGTCCGGTCGTTTGAACGTCCCTCTGGTTGCGTTACAGAGAGAAGGCGGGCTGCTCACCCGCCATTTGGCGAGCTTCCTATGGACATTGTCGGTACTGATCAAACGAAAGCCAGAAGTGATCATTATACAGTACTCGTACCTTCTGCTGGTTGCCGTTTATCTCTATAAAACCCTCGTTCGATCAGAGGTGCGGGTTATTTCGGATTGCCATACCAAAGCTCTTAGAAGAGGTTTGAGTGGTCGAGGAAAAAGGGTGTTTGCGTACCTAAAAAAGAAGAGTTTTGAGTGCGTGGACCTTTGTCTAATTGCGAACGAAGGGCAAAAAGCCGATGCACTTAAGTATACCGACCGAATACAAGTAATCCCCGATCCAATCCCGCCCATGGCTCCGCAGGGAAAGATCAAGGGTCGCGGTCACTCAGTCGTATTTGTCTGCTCCTTTGACGATGATGAACCCGTTTCGGAGATCCTGGACGCAGCGGAGGCCCTAAGTAGAGATAGAAACGTTTATATTACCGGACGCGCCGCCCCATCAGTGCGCGAGCGCGTAGAGCCTCTACCTCGGGTTCTCTTGACGGGATTTGTTTCAGAAGGTGAGTACAATCAGCTCATTGGCGATGCCGGCTGCCTGGTCTCCTGTACAACCGAAGAGGGGTGCCTACAGTCTTCCGGGTATGAAGCCATAGCGGTTGAAACCCCCTTTGTGACCACGGACTCCCGGGCGCTCAGGGCGTACTTCAGGGATGCGGCGGTATACGTCGATAATGATAGTGGCAGTATACGGAGCGGGGTTCACAGGGCGTTGGAGTGCGGTGGCGATCTTAGAAAGCGTATGCGGCGCTTGAAGCGGCAAAGAGAAGGGGAGATGAACCAGGCAATGAATACGCTTGAAGCGTTCATTCAAAATGGCTGTGAACCGTCCGCTAGCACGGCGGAGCCTACTTGAAGCGATATAGAAGTTTGAGCACAGGGCTTTTTACAAGGCGGAAGGCGGTAAACGCGGCAACATGGGTTGCCAAGTGGTGCTTGTACTGTGTGGCTTTACCCGCTCCGGCCATGAAGTCATAGACCTCCCTGGAAGTCGCGAACGCGGCCTCCAACTGGTAACCAAGGTGCAGAGTCCCTAGCGAAAGGCCGGGGTGTTCGGAAGTAGAAAAACCTGACTGCAGATTATAGAGCCGGCCGCCAGTCTGAATATCCAGGACCGCCGATGCCGGTTCGCTCGCCACGTTCATGACAGACATATCTACTGACATCTTTTGGTCGTCAAAGCGGGTCAAAAGGGCGTCGATCAGCGCCTTGTTTCTTCCCGTATAACAGGGCCGGCCCCATCGCTGTTGATGAAATTCGTTTAAAATGCTGTAGAACCGCTCCCGGTCGGGCCAGAGGTTCTCAATGGTTACCTTTCCCTTTTGTTCCAGTCGCTTGCGTCGGTTGTAGAGTCTCAGTCGGGTGTTTTTTCCCAGCGCCGCCAGGTAATCGTTAAAGGTGCCGTTGCGAAGGTCGACGGCGTAAACCGGTTCGGGTTCGGTTTGGCGGAGGGTCAGATTGTTGCTCTTAGCGAACCGATGTATGCGCTTTTCGTCCTCAGAGCCGACGAGTACGTCGGGCAGTACCAGCTGGTCCCAGGAGGCTTTTAATGAGGCATGGAGCGCTTCCTCGGTGAGGCAGGTGTATTCCGCTCGAATGCTGCGGGTCGCCGGTGAGGTGGCGCCAATTAGAGAGGCGGAACGGATCGGGAGTATCCGCTTGAGGCGCTGACGGTAGGTGTACACGCCGGCTTCCGGGTGAATCTGTATGTCTGGGTGCTCGCCGTAGGCGGCTAGCCAGGCCTCTTGCCAGGCATCGGAGTAGAAAAGGCCACGGCGGTGGTGAGGGGGAAAGAATTCGTGGGGCGGTAGTTCGTAGGGCATTGAGGATCGTGTCCGGCATTAACGGCGGATACGCCTTTGGCTTATCCGCCCTACGGGTAATTTTACTTACGACTGCGGGGCCTGGTTACCCAGAGGTATGTCGTGTTTTTTGATCAGGTCGTAGAACGTGGGGCGAGTGATGCCCAACAGCTTGGCGGCGGCGGAGATATTGTTGTCGGTCATCGCGACCGCGCGCAGGATTGCGTGTTTTTCGGCTTCTTGCCGAACCTGGCGCAAGTTCAATGATAGGTCTTCGCCGTCGGTTTTCAAGTCCAGATCGTCGCGCGTGATGTATTTGCCATCGGCCATGATCACGGAGCGCTTGATCTTGTTTTCCATCTCCCGAATATTGCCAGGCCAGCTGTAGCTTTCGATGGACTCGACCGCATCGGGCGTAAAGCCCTTGACCTTCTGGTCGTGCTCCTTGGCGAACTTGAGCATAAAGTGGCGGGCAAGCAGTACTTTGTCGCCTTGACGAGTGCGCAACGGAGGGATTTCCACCGTCATCTCACAGATCCGATAGAAGAGATCTTCCCGGAAGCTTCCATCCTCGACCATTTGCTGGAGGTTCTTGTTGGTCGCGCAAACGACTCGGACATCCACGGGAATCTCCTCCCGTCCCCCGACGCGTTCGATCACCCGCTCTTGCAGGAAGCGCAATAGCTTGGACTGCAGGTTGAGCGGCATATCGCCGATTTCGTCCAGAAACAGGGTGCCCTCGTGTGCGGTTTCCACTTTTCCCAGCGTTTGCTTTCCCGCGCCGGTGAAGGCGCCTTTCTCGTGGCCGAAAAGCTCACTTTCGATCAGGTTTTCGGGCACGGCGGCACAGTTGATGGCGACAAAGCGCTTGTTGCGGCGCGGGCTCAGGTGGTGGATCGCCTTTGCCATAATCTCTTTACCGGTGCCACTTTCACCCAGCAGGGTGCAGGTGACATTGGTTGGGGAGATTTTCTCAAGCATCCGGCAAATTTTTAGCATTTGCGGGTCATTGGTGACCAGCCCTTCCAGCGGGGTTTGTTGCAGCCGGGCCAGACGGCGGTTTTCTTCTTCAAGCTCAAAAATATTAAATGCTCGCTGGACGATCAAATCCAGCGTTTGCGGGTCCACGGGCTTTTCGTAATAGTCGTAAGCCCCCATTGCCACGGCGCGAATAGCGTTGTCGTGATCGGTTTTGCCGGTCATGACGATAATTTTGCTGGAGGGGGACATGCGGATAATGTCCTGAATGCACTTGAACCCTTCGTCCACGCCGTCCTGGTCCGGGGGTAGACCGAGATCCTGGATAATCACCGAGGCTTCATGCAACCGTAGCGCGGCGATGGCGTCTTGCCGGTTTTCAGCGAAAACGGTTTCGAACTCGTCGAAATGCCAGCGCAGCTGACTTTGCAGGCCGCGGTCATCTTCAATAATTAACAAAGTGCGCTTGTTGTTTTTGCTCATGGTATCGCTGCCTGACTGTACGTGTTCCGCGTGTTATCTCGGATAGCCGTCGGTCATTCGGGCTTGACGGGAAGGGTGACCGTCACGGTCGTCCCCTCTCCCACGGCACTGATGACATTCAGTGTGCCATTGAGTTCATTAATATACTCGCGTGACAAATAAACGCCAATACCCATTCCTTTACCGGATTTGGTTGTCTCAAAGGGCTTGAACAGGCGATTGTGAATAAAGTCCCAGTCCATGCCGCTGCCGTTGTCTTCAATGGTCACCACGGCATCTCGCTGATCACACCGGAGTGTAACATGAACCCGGCCCTCATCAGGTGTGGCCTCCAGGGCGTTCTTAATAAAATGAGTGAACGTCATCACAAGACGCACTTCGTCGGCCTCAATAAAGCGAGGTTCGTCACTGATTTCCGCAGTCAGCATGGGTTTCTGTCGCCAGCACTCAGCGACGGCTTTCTTTACAATGTCGTTAATGGACAGGTTGGTGACCAGGTCCTTGCCGTCGGTTCTCAGCTTGCGTAGCAGGTTGTTCATGCGGTCCACGGAGTTGCTGATGGTCTCAATGGCATCGTCGATAAACTGCGGGTTGTCCTTGTGCTTTTCGGCATTGCGCACTACCAGCGCCTGCTGGGCGATAAGGTTGTTGAGGTCGTGGATAATGAAGGCGACGAGCTTGTTGTAAGTGTCGAACTGCCGGCCTTCGGCCAGCTGTTCGGCTTGTTGATGTCGCTTCAGGTAACTGGCGAGTTGGCGGCCCATGGTTTTTAGAAGGTCCAGGTCCTCCCAGGTCAAGGAGGCGTCGGCGACGGGCTTGGTGAGGGCCATGAAGCCCACGAGCTCCTCCCCCACAATAAAAGGAAAGAGTAGCCACAGATCCGGAATATTGTGCACCCAGGGCGGCAAGTATTCGTTGTATTGGCTAAGGGCCCGGTCGTCGCCGCTGTCCGGGAAGAAGACCCACTCGTTCTGCAAAAAAGTTTGGCAGAACGCGCTGTCCACCGGCTCTTCCTGCAAGTCGATGTAGCTGGGAAGGCCGCTTTGATAGACTGGCTCGTAATAGCCCTGTTTGCGGATCCAGATGGCCCCACCGGGGGTCTTGGTGACAGAAGCCACAGCAAAAAAGGCCCGTTCGTTCGCCTCGCTGGTCTCCGCCGGCTGAGCCAGGTAGTTAATCAAGCGCAGCCACTCACTGCGGTAGTCGTACTTGTGCCGGAAAAGGTGCTTGTTAACCAAGACCGAGAGGCGAGAGCGGATGGAGGTGGAGATAAATACCGTGGTAATTAGCAGCACCGCGCCAATGAGGACCAAGCTGTAAATGACCGTCCCCCAGTTGCCGCCATACAGACGCACATAATAGCCCCCTAGCGCCAGGATGGTGATGAGCACCCCGACCGCGATCAGGGAGGTGGTATAAAAGGCGATGGGTCGGGAGAGGGTGAAACTCGCCGGGCGGTCGGTGCGCTGTAACAACAGCAGCCCGCCCATGGCCATAAACAGGCAGGTGGCGATCGAGACGGCGGCACGGGACTGCCACAGCAGCGGGTCTACTTGCTGGAAGATAAGCGCATGGGTAAACAAATAAATGTCGAACAGAAATAGGGCCGCCAAGTTCATGCACAGCAGTTTGATCTGTCGGTCGTTCCCCGCCGCGTAGCGGAACAGCTGCTCGACACTGACCAAGCTGATTACCGCCAGCGACAGGGTGAGCCAGGCCTCGAAGGAGAAAATCAGCTCCAGCCCCAGGACAGTGGCGACCAGTGCGAACAGGGTGATGGGCCAGCCGATGATGAACAGGATCTTCAGGCTCTGCGGCAAGCTATGTTGGGAGGCGCTGGCTTTAAGGGTGAGGTAGACCGACAGCGTCCAGGCATTGAAATGCAGACATTCAAAGAAGAAAGCCCATTCGGCGGCCGCTGTTTGCTGAATGGTCGCCACAATAATGAGCAGGTTGATGGTATGGACCGCCGCCGCTGGTGCGAAAATGGCGCTCTTTTCTTCTTTAAAAAACTGGTATAGGTACGTCAGCGTCAGAAGCGCGGCCACCACCGCAGCGCTGATATAAGCCATCAATGTGACATTATCGTATTCCATGAAGTCCGGTTCCTGCCTGAATAATCGTTGCCAGCATAGCATAGCCGCGGATGCCTGCCGGCGTGGAGCCGACTCGGCATAATGCCGATTTCGGTGCCATTCTACCGTGGAAGCGCACGTCAGTTCCACAGTGGTGCAACTTTGGTGCGCCCTCACCGTCGCCATGCTCTAAGTTGGTGCGAAGTCGTCAAACTCTCTCTCTTCTACAGCCTCTTTAACCCCCTAACTCATTGATAAAAAACAACTTTATGTTGTTGGCCTGCTCTGTGCAATGTTGAGGCTCAGGCCGGCAATTTCAGCTGTTTTTTAATTCACAATTCATAAAGACGGGGAACATGCAATGGAAGAGAATATTTTTCATTTGCAATATGCGATAGACACGTTTTACTTCCTGGTATGCGGGGCGCTGGTCATGTGGATGGCCGCGGGCTTCTCAATGCTGGAAGCGGGGTTGGTTCGTGCCAAGAACACCACGGAAATTCTGACGAAAAACGTCTCTCTGTTTGCCATCTCGTGCACCATGTATCTGGTATGCGGTTACGCCATTATGTACGACGGCGGAATCTTCCTCTCGGGGATCCAGAACGTCGATGTGGCATCCACTCTGGGTGAATTCTCCGAGCGTGGCGATTTCACCGGTGACTCCATCTACTCTGGTGCTTCTGACTTCTTCTTCCAGGTTGTGTTCGTGGCTACCGCCATGTCCATTGTCTCGGGCGCCGTGGCGGAACGTATGAAGCTCTGGGCCTTTCTGGCGTTTACCGTGGTCATGACCGGCTTCATCTATCCGATGGAAGGCGCCTGGACCTGGAACGGCGCCGACGTGTTTGGTCTGTATAACCTGGGTGAGCTGGGCTTCTCGGACTTTGCCGGCTCCGGCATCGTGCACATGGCCGGTGCGGCCGCAGCGCTGGCGGGGGTGATCTTGCTGGGGGCTCGTAAAGGCAAGTATGGCCCGAACGGCGAAATCCGGGCGATACCGGGTGCTAACCTGCCCCTGGCGACTCTGGGTATGTTCATCCTCTGGATGGGCTGGTTCGGTTTCAACGGCGGTTCGGTGCTCAAGCTGGGCGATGTCGCCAGCGCCAACTCCGTTGCCATGGTGTTTCTGAACACGAACGCGGCGGCGGCATCTGGTTTGGTGGCGGCGCTGATTCTGGGCCGCATCCTCTTTGGTAAGGCTGACCTGACCATGGCCCTGAACGGCGCCCTGGCCGGCCTGGTGGCGATTACCGCTGAACCTTCCACGCCGAGCGCTCTTAGTGCGAGCATCATCGGCGCCATCGGCGGCCTGATTGTCGTCTTCTCCATCGTGGGTCTGGACAAACTGAAAATTGATGACCCGGTCGGCGCCATTTCCGTTCACGGTGTGGTGGGGCTGTGGGGCCTGTTGGCGGTACCCATTACCAACAGTGAAGTCAGCCTCCTGGGCCAGATTGTCGGCGCGCTGACCATCTTTGTCTGGGTATTCGTGGCCAGCCTCATCGTCTGGGGCGTTCTCAAGGCGTTGATTGGACTGCGGGTGACCGAGGACGAGGAATACGAGGGTGTTGATCTGTCCGAGTGCGGTATGGAAGCCTACCCTGAGTTTGTCAGCTACAAGTAAAGACCGGCCGGGGCCCCGTTGCCCCGGGTTTTCAAGCCACTCGCTTGGGAGGGGCGGGAGTGACCAACGCCGCTGTAACGTGTATCTTAGAGGCATACGTCACTCAATAACCGTCACTCACAAGTTGCTTCAATAAGGAACTCACAATGAAACTGATCACTGCTGTAGTAAAACCGTTTAAGTTGGATGACGTGCGCACGGCGCTGTCTGAGGTGGGAGTTCAGGGCATGACGGTCACTGAAGTCAAAGGTTTTGGTCGTCAGAAAGGCCACACCGAGCTGTACCGGGGGGCCGAGTATGTGGTGGACTTCCTGCCCAAGGTGAAGGTGGAGCTGGCCGTGGACGACTCCCTCGTGGAGCAGGCGGTGGAAGCCATCACCAAAGCGGCCCAAACGGGAAAAATCGGCGACGGCAAGATCTTCATCACGCCGCTGGAAGAGATTATCCGGATTCGGACCGGCGAAACCGGCCCGGATGCCATCTAAACTCATCCACCGCTCAAACCACCCGCAACCGGTGCCCCTAGGGCGCCGGTTTTGTTATAGCGTCCTCGCGCATTAAAGCGTCCACCTCCGGGCGAAGTTGCGCCACATACTGGCGGTGCCGCCACCAGATAAACCCCGGCAGCACGCCGATCATTATGATCCCCCCTGTCACCGGGCGCGAAAGCCCCAGAGTCGGCCCCGCCACCAGGGCGATAAACAGCGAAATGGCGCAGACCCATACCAGGCTCACCAGGTTGCGCCGCCAGTGCTCTAGCTTGCGCTCCGGGCTGTAGGCCCGCTCGTGAGCCCGGCTAAGCAACTGAACCTGTCTTTGCTCCGGCAAGTCCCGCAGCTCGGGAAAATGTCGGCGCAATAGTTGAATATTCATCTGTTCTCCTCTGACGATGCTCTCTATGGCGATGAGTAGTGGCTATTCATGCACGTAGGTTAAGGGAGGTACGTTTCTCCCGGTGGCCAAGATCTTTAAGAACGATCTGAGCGCGCCGCGCCGTAATAACCAAAATTTTACCCGGCTTGGCTGCTAAGGTAAAAATAACCTAAAAATACTGCGAAATTATCATGACGGTGTCCTTATCCTGCGCTATAAGTTAGGAAAAAGCGGGGTATCGGGGAAGGGTGTAACGAGCTTCGAGAAACCCGGGTGGACGTGCAACTGGCTTGGTAGAGGTGTCATTATGGCAAGTCAATATCCCCTCAATGACAACGAAGTGGACGATGACGTACTCGACGAGGAGACGTTGAATGAAGACGACCAGGGGCTGGAGGACGATGCTGAACCCTCTTACACCAGCCGCAAGGCCTCCACACCGGAGGACTTTAGCGTTGCCGCCAGGCAGCGTCTGCGGGATGAGTTGTCTCGCCAAGTGGAGGCCTTCCTCGCGCGGGGTGGCCATATTCACGAAGTGCCCTCCAGTTTGAACGACACCAAGCCGAAGAAGCCGGTCTCCGATTATGGGGATCGGATGATGTAGGGCCCGGCGGGTATGGCGCAAAACCGCTGAGGGCGGGCTGGTGTCGGATTACGCCGACTGGCTAATCCGACCTATGGGTAACTCCGCCAAGCGGTCGCTACAAACACGTCTCTGTACAGCGGGTTACGTCCTTCGGGCCAACTTGACCTGCGGGGGTAAGCTCTACAGGTAGGTCGGATTAGCCAGTCGGCGTAATCCGACACTTCCACCCAATCAGCTATTACGGGCCTTAAACGTCCGAATAGCTTCATTAAATTCCGCAGCGAAGTCTTCCAGTTCCGACAGCTTCTTGCTCTTGGCGTTGCCGCTGATGCGGGCGCACCCCAAATACTCCTCCATGGCCTTTACGTAAGCCTTTACCTCGTTGTTGGCCTTCACCATCTGCGCGGTTTCCGCGGTTGTGGGGTCCGGTATGGCGGGCTTGGCCTCGGGCTCGCTGCAGGCCAGCGAGCCGAGTGGCAAAGCGAAAGCAATACTCAAACTGCACAGAAACAGGGACTTTTTCATGACGGTTGTCCTCTCTATCTTTTAATCTCTTGAGGTGCCGTCCTAGAGCTTGAAGCGATTCACCAAATTGGTGAGTGTCTCCGCCCGTTCCGCCAGGCTACTGGTATTGGAATTAATGCGGCTGGAGCTCTCTGCCGTGCTCAAAGCTACCTGTGAAATACTGTCAATATTGCCGGAGATCTGCTGAGTGGCCGAGCTTTGCTCTTCCGAGGCCACCGCCACTTGGTTGGTGCGGTCGCGAATGACACTCACCAGTTCGGTAATGTCTTCCAGGGAGTTGGTGGCCTCCCCGGCTTTTTCCACCGAGGCTTCAGCCTGAGTGGTGCCTTCGGCCATCATGTCCACCGCTTCTTTGGCGCCCACTTGCAACCGTTCAATCATTTCCTGAATTTCGGTGGTGGAGCTCTGGGTGCGTGAGGCCAGGGTACGGACCTCATCGGCCACTACGGCAAAGCCACGCCCCTGCTCTCCGGCACGGGCGGCCTCGATGGCCGCGTTCAGAGCCAGCAGATTGGTCTGTTCGGCCACGCCCCGAATCACATCCAGCACCGAGCCAATGCTCACGGTTTCTTTGTTCAAGCGGTCGATCACATCGGAGGCGCGGCGAATTTCCGCCGCCAGGTTTTCAATCTGCCGGGTAGTATCACCCACCACGGCTTTGCCATTGGCCGCTGACTGATCGGCCTGGAGGGATTTCTCGGCGGTTTCGCTCACACTCTCGGTCACATCCTGAACGACATTGGCCATTTGCTTGATCGCGACGACCACTTGTTCGATTTCTGCCTGTTGGTTGCGAATCGCGCTTTCGTTTTCGTTGGACAGCTGGGAGACCATATGCGCGTTTTCGCTGACCTCCTGAGCCGTGTCAGCCACGCTGGCGATAATGCTATGAAGCCGCTCCACGAAGGTGTTGAAGCATGTCGCCAGCACTGCAATCTCATCGCTACCATTAACCGGTAGGCGACGGGTCAAGTCCCCTTCACCTTCGGAGATATCCCGCAGGGCGCGAACTACCTGATTGACCGGTGTGGTGATGCTGCGCTGTACGAGGAAAGCGATACCCGCGGCGATTACGCTGATGACGATAATCAGTAAAATGGCGTCGACCACGGCGTCGGAGACGAGCTCGTCGAGCTCGGTCATATCGACTCGAGTGGATATGCTTCCGATACGGCTGCCACCGTCTTCAATCGCGGCGGTAATGGTGATGTAGTCGCCCTCGGCCACCAAGCCGGGCTGGCGCGGCTGCTTGGGAATGTAGCTCGGCAGCCGGTCATTGTCGGAGCCGCGCACAAACCAAGCGAAGGGCTCGCCGTTGCTGTAGATTACCGCATGCTCGATTCGCTCGCTGGCCGTCAGCGCCTTTAGTGAAGAACTCACGGTGGCGGTATCGTCGAAACTGATTGCCCCAATGTTGGAGGTGCCGAGTACCTCCACCAGTGTTCGAGTATCCTCAATAATCGTTTCTTCGGTCGTGGCAAGACCGGAGCGAACAGTGACGATGGTGGTGGCAACCACCGCGATGACACAGGTCACGGTGACACTGAGAAGGATTTTCCACTTAAGCGATAAATTATTCACGATACCCTCATTCTATTTGTCTCTGCCGACGAAAGGCCCGGCAGTCACAGCGGGAGGTCGTGGCGCATTAGTAAACATTTTGCCACAAGCTCACGCCTCAGGCACGGGATGTGCTAGAAAAAAAAGTGATTAAAATTCCGAAGTCCGCTATTTCCGAGTATAGCGGACGCTTCTCGGCCCGACGGCGTAGGTGGTTTGGGCCGCCCCTTTCAAGCGTCCTGCCTTCTTGTTAGCGGCCGTTTACGGCAACGCTTTAGGGTCGCGTTGGCGTTGGTCGCCCTCGTCGGTCGGGGAAGTGCGGGGCTTGAGAGGAATGCCTGTGTGAGAGGGGTAGGAGCTGCTCTGGGCTGTGTTATCCATCAGGCCACCCTGAATGCCGATTACGAAGTCCAGCCCTTCGCGGTCGCTGTCGGTCACCTCGATGGTTTGCTCCTGATCCAAGCTGGGGTAGGCGCCGCACTGCTCGCCCAACTGGCAGATCAAGCCGTCGGCATCGATGTCCGAGCCCGCCACCAGCGAATAGCGGCCGGGGCTGACCTCTGGGAAAAGGAAGTGGGCTTGCTCGCCGCTGCTGTCTAGCTCCGCAATGGCCTGGTAGCTGGAGTCGTTGTCTTCGTTGACCAGCAAGACGTAAGTGCGGGTAATAGTGCCCTCGCGGGAGAGCGCTCCCACCGTCATATAGACTGTTAGGGAGAGTTCCTTGCTGCCGTCGATGGTAAAGATCACTTCACCCTCGTAGAAACCATCGCTCAACCCTTCGCGATTGACGGTAATTAAGTAATCGCCGAGGCCGCTGCCATCCACCGTATCGGTCGCGGCTACCGACAGCCAAGGTTGGAGGGTGGTGAAGTCGACGGTCCCGGGCTGCTCGTCCGAGTCCAGCGACACCAGCGCTTCACTGGTGCTGGCAAGGTTGAGGGTATCCGGTGTGACAGTGACCCGCGCGGGCCATTCAAAGCTGTTGTCTACCAACTGGGAAGCGGTCGCCACCGCTTGTTGGGCATCGATTTGGCCGTAGCCGAGCTGATTGTCGCGAGTGCTGGAACCGGTCAGTCCGCCGGCGATCAGCGCATTGGACACGTCCTCGGGCGTCAAGGCCGGGTAGACCTCCTTCATCAGCGCCAGCACGCCGGACACATGCGGGGCGGCCATGGAAGTTCCCTGGTAACCCAAACTGTAGCGTGGCTCAATGGTGCCGTTTTCGATCCTCGCACTGGTGCTGAAAATGCCATCGGGCTGGCCGTCGCCGTTGGCATCCTGGCCGAGGTAGCCGCCGGGCGCAACCAGATCCAAGGTTTCCCCGTAGTTGGAGTAGGGGGCCCGGCGGCCCAGGGCGTCGGTGGCGCCCACTGACAGCACACTCGGGTAGCTGGCCGGGTAGACGGGGGCTGTGGAATTTTCATTGCCCGAGGAGGCCACCAGCAGAATGCCGCGCTCGCGGATTTGGGCATAGACATCCGCTTCGGCCTGGGAGCTGCCGTTGCCCCCCAAGCTGAGATTGATAATGTCCGCCGGGGTAGCGGCGGCCAAGCCGTACGCGTTCTCCATGCCCGCGGCGTAGAGTACCCCCTGAAGAATGTCGTAGCTGGTGCCGCCCCCGGAGCCCAGCGCCCGGATCGGCATAATCCGCGCGCCCCAGGAAACACCGGCCCCGCCAATGCCGTTATTGCTCTCGGCGGCCACGGTGCCAGCCACATGGGTGCCGTGCCAGCTGGGTGGATTGAAGTCGGTGCCGTCGCCGGGGTCATCGGGGTTGCTGTCAATGCCGGGCTCGCCGTCCTGGCTGCGCTCATCATCACTGATAAAGTCATAGCCGGTGGTGGTCAGTTTGTTCTGCAGATCAGGGTGGGAGAGCACCACGCCGGTATCCACAACCGCCACAACGGGCGCCTCGCCGCTCTTGGGCGTGCCGGTGGTCAGCTCCCAGGCCGTGGGAAGATTGATGGCGTCATAGTGCCACTGCAGTGGGTAGCGGGGGTCGTTGGGTACCAAGTGGGGCTGGCGCAGGTAATTGGGGGAGGCATGGGCCACGGCCGGGTCCTGCCGCTTGGCCTTGATGGCTTTAAGCGTCATCCACTTGCGGTAGGCCTTGGGCCGGGCCTGTTGTAGGGCCGAATAGGCCTGGCTGCGGGCGGCCCGCAGTGGGGCGCTCTGGTGCAGTTCCACGCGGGGCGCCGCCCTGCCACTGCGGCTGGCGGCCTGAGTGGCCGTGGCGGGAATGACCACCATTTCGCCGGGGATAAAGTCGCCGGTTTGGCTTTGGCTTAGGTCCGTCTGGGGCGGCGCCCCCTCCGGCAGTATCCGCAGCACGTACTTGGAGGTGCCGCTGGCGGCGTGAACCTGAACGATATAGTCGCCGGTTTCGGTAATCGGAAGCTCTTCATACTCTCCCTCGCCAGTAGAGCTGTCCACTGCGGTCTCGTCGGCGGCGGGATAGAGGAACAAGTCTAAGTCCCCCTGGTAGGAAACCGAGCCGCTGCTCAGGTGGTTCACCACTTGTAACTGTACAAGCTGGTCTTTCTGTAGGTTTACCCGGTAGTAGTCGTTCTCGTCGGTATCCTCGGCAAAATGAGCTGGAAACGGATCGGTGTTGGCTGGCTCAGCGGTGGCAAAGCCCGCGAGAATCGCTCGGTTATTAATGGGCTGAGCGTTGTTGAAATCGTCGTTATTGCCGAGCGGAACGGCCGCATCGTTCACACTAGCGTCGAAGTCGTTCAGCGCGGTGGCATTGAGGGTGCCGCTGACCCGATACACATCCGATTCAAACTCGACGTTGATGGTGCAGTCGCTTTGTACTTCGGTCACGGTGTAGGTCTGGCCCTCCAAGGTGCCATTGCAGCCGCTCACGGTGCCAACCCGGTAACCGGGATCGGGTTCGAGAGAAAAGGCTTGGGTCTCGCGAAAGGTTACCGCCGCGAACCGGGGTGAAATGCTGCCGAAATTTGGAGAGTTGGTGTCGATCTCATACTCTTCGAGCTGAAAACGAGCGCGTACCTGGCAGTCAGCGGTGATGGAGCCAGTGGTATAGCGTTGGTTGAATAAACGGCCGTTGCAACCGCTGATGCTGTCCAATTCGTACCCGGGCTCGAAGGATAGGGTCACTCGGGCACTGTTGCCTTCCGAGACCTGCTGACGGCTTGGGGACAGAGAGCCCCCCGGGCCGGCGTCGGTACTGACGGTGTAGCTGGCAGGCAGGCCGGAGCCGCCATTGCCACCACAGGCACTGAGCCACAGGGCACCGATAAGCCACAGGGCACCGATAAGCCACAGGGGGCGGGCGATGTCGTTATTAAAGCGCATTGGGCGGCCTCGCACTCCAGTCTCGGAAAAACTGAATATATTAAGCCTAGTATACGTGGAGAACGTTGGGGAAGTTGTGTTCTGGTTGGCGGTATGAGGCAAGAGGCGCCGGGGAGCACCCGGCGCCGAGAGAGTACCCGCTGCTAGCGCTGCTTCAGGCCCTTGCCAGTGGCGGCCCACATTAGCCCGCCGTAGACGTGGTCGAGGAACAGGTCATCGCTGTAGGTGGCGGGCACGTGGCCCAGGGCGGTGTAGAAGGCTCGGCCGCCGTCGTATTCGTGGTACCAGGCCATGGGGCGGAAATCCTGGTCCTGGCTCTCTTTTTCACCCCATTTGGCGTAGGGCTCGAAGCTGTCCTCGTCCAGGGCCAGAATGTAGTTCAGGGTGTCGATGCGCTCCCCGCCGAATTCGTAGAACTCGTCGGTCCACCAGAAGCGATCGGGCATTTGTTCCATGCCCGGAAAGTCCCGGCTCAGCACCTCCAGCTCGCCGGTCTGGATGGCCGGGTGAATGTGGAAAGTGCGGCCCACCATTTGGGTGTACCAGTCCCAGTCGTACTCGGTGTCCGAGGCGCTGTGGACTCCCACAAACCCCTTGCCGGATTGGACGAACTTCTCCATGGCCACTTGTTGCTCAGCATTGAGAATGTCGCCAGTGGTCAGAAGGAAGAAAATCACATCGTACTGCTCGAGATTGTCCTCGGTGAACACCGAAGCGTCCTCGTGCCAATCCATGGAGAAATGGTGTTTCTCCGCCATCTGGCGCATGGCGGTGACGCCTTCATTAATGGCCTTGTGGTGAAACCCGTCGGTTTTGGTAAACAGCAGAACCTTGAACTGGCCTTGGGCCTGGGCGGTGAGAGCGGTAAAGACAAAGCCCAGCAGGGCGATAACGGCGATTAAACACTTTTTATACATTGCCGTGGGTCTCCGATGTTGAGGTTATAGTGAGCCTGACCCTATTGTGCCTCGGCCCAACCGGTAATGGAAGCGCCTCCCTCCCGGGGGGCGTGCCACCGGTCTAGTCGCCGTTGTTGTCGCCCTTCGCCAGCAGAGGGGTATCCAGTGTTGCGGAGGGTTTGCCCATCACCTGTTCGACAAATGCGCGCAGCTCCTCGGTACTGACCACCCGTTCCTCAATCATCAGGTGAACCACATCGTCCAGCGAGTGCTTGTTGTCGGTCACCCTCTGAATTTCCCGGTCCAGCTCATCAAACAAGAGCACGGCCCGTGCGGTGATGGCGCCTGAGGAATCGCCGGTTCTGAGGTTGGTGACCTCGTCATTGTCGGCCCACTTTCTCAGGCTATTCAGGGTACGCTCCCGGCGTTGTTGGGTGAGAGCGCCGGCTCGGTACATCAGCTCGACTGCGTAGTACTCGGCCAAGCCTTCGGCCAGCCAGTCGCTCTTATCTTTACTGCGGATGCGGGTTACCACATGCATCAGTTCATGAATGACCGTGCTGGTACCGTTTTCACTAACCATGGGTCGGTCGCCGTGCAAAAAAAGCGCGTTGGGCCCGGACAGCGCGCCGCGCCACATGGGCTCGCCGTGGCCGATAACCGCGAACTTGGGGGGCGTGGTCCCGAAGGCCTTCTCCACTTCCGGCCAGACATTGGTAATCAGGGTTATCACATCCATTCGCCGCAGGCTGCTGCCCTTCGGGGCACTGACCACCAGGTGCGTGTCTCCCAGCTGCTCCCGGCGTGTGCCCAATTTTCCCGCAATCATCCAACCGGTGGGGCGGTCAAACCGGCGCTCGGAGTTGTCGATGCGAAAGCGCCGATCGTCCAGCTTTTTCCAGCCGGTGGTGACGCTGGTCCACTCCTCGGGCAGGGTGAAAGTCAGGTAGGCTTTCGCCCTGGCGCCCTTATCGGTTCGGGCCCAGGCCGGTGGAATAATGTTATCTCCACGAAAGATCGCCCAGTCCTCGGTGATCATCGCGTCGTATTCGCCGGGGTCTCGCTCGTGGGTCACTGTTGCGTGAAAGCGTAAGCGAGCGTCTTCTGCCGGCGGGTGCCAGATCGCGCGGTCGTCCTCAATTTCGAAGGAACCGTTGGCTTCGAAGTTGGAGTAGTCGCCGTAGGTGAGGTTAAAGTCCAGTTGCTTTAATTGGCCCCCGTGGTCACTTTCGATCACGACTTCGGCCCGCTCTTTCTCCGGGTTCAGCGTAATGTGATAGTGAATGGGATAGGTGCTGGAATCGGCCAGGGCTGGCAATGCAAAACCGCTCAGCAATAACCACGTCAATAAACGCATAGTGCGCGCGCCCCAAAGTGTCGGTCACGGCCGATGCGCCTTTGGCATATTCGCCCTACGGAGCCCAGGGTGCATTCGCTATTACCCGGGTTATGAATTTTAGTTCCGTAGGGCGGATAAGCGCAGCGCATCCGCCGTCATCCGATTATGAATCAATCCCTAGCTCATCCCACAGCGCGTCGACCCGCTGCTTGACGGCAGGGTCCTGAACGATGGGACTGCCCCATTCGCGATCAGTTTCACCGGGCCACTTGTTGGTCGCATCCAGCCCCATCTTCGAGCCCAGGCCGGAAACGGGGGAGGCAAAGTCCAGGTAGTCGATGGGGGTGTTGTCCACCAGCACCGTATCCCGGCTGGGGTCCATGCGGGTGGTAATGGCCCAGATGACATCTTTCCAGTCTCGCGCATTCACATCGTCGTCCACCACGATCACGAACTTGGTGTACATGAACTGCCGCAAGAACGACCACACGCCCATCATTACTCGCTTGGCGTGACCGGGGTACTGTTTTTTCATAGTCACCACCGCCATGCGGTATGAACAGCCCTCCGGTGGCAAATAGAAGTCGACAATTTCCGGAAACTGTTTGTGCAGAATGGGCACGAACACTTCATTCAGCGCGACCCCGAGTATGGCCGGTTCATCCGGCGGCCGACCGGTGTAGGTGCTGTGGTAAATGGGGTTTTTGCGGTGGGTAATACGCTCCACGGTGAACACGGGGAAGCGGTCCACTTCATTGTAGTAACCGGTGTGGTCCCCAAAAGGGCCCTCTTCGGCCAGGTCATCCGGGGCGATGTGGCCTTCCAGAATAAACTCGGCGGAAGCCGGCACTTGCAAGTTGTTGCCTTTGCTTTGCACCACTTCGGTTTTATCGCCGCGTAACAGCCCGGCAAAGCCGTATTCGGATAGGGAGTCGGGTACTGGCGTTACGGCTCCCAAAATAGTGGCCGGGTCCGCCCCCAGGGCAATGGACACCGGGAAGGACTCACCAGGGTGCGCCTTTTGCCAATCGCGAAAATCCAGGGCGCCGCCACGGTGGGCGAGCCAGCGCATAATCAGGCGGTTGCTCCCGATCTTCTGCATGCGATAGATGCCCAGGTTCTGCCGCTCTTTTTCCGGCCCGCGGGTAATCACCAGCGGCCAAGTGACCAGCGGGCCGGCATCACCGGGCCAACAAGTTTGAATGGGCAGACGGTCCAAGTCGACCTCATCGCCTTCGAGCACCACTTCCTGGCAGGGCGCCTTACGCACTACTTTCGGCCCCATGTTCAGAACCTGTTTGAAAATGGGCAGCTTCTCCCAGGCATCCTTGAAGCCCTTGGGCGGCTCGGGCTCCTTTAGAAACGCGAGCAACTTGCCCACTTCCCGCAACGCCTCCACCGACTCCTCGCCCATGCCCAACGCCACCCGCTCCGGAGTGCCAAATAAATTGCCGAGCAGGGGTATGTCATGGCCTTTGGGGTTTTCAAACAGCAGCGCGGGCCCGCCGGCACGCAGGGTGCGGTCGCAGATCTCAGTAATTTCGAGGTAGGGGTCCACTTCGGTGGGGATGCGTTTAAGCTCGCCGCGTTTTTCCAGCAGGCTGATGAAGTCTCGGAGGTCGCGGTATTTCATAGGAAGGGTTGTTTGGGTTGGATTATGGCAGGTGGCGGGCTCACGCCCTTACCTGCCCTACACGTTAGAAATTTATGTAGGGCCGATAGGTTAGGGCGTGAGCCCGCCACCTGTTATGCGCTACTACTTGCGCTTCATGGACAGGAAGAATTCATCATTGGTTTTGAAGTCTTTCAGCTTGTCCACCAGGAACTCGGTCGCGGCCACGTCTTCCATGTCGTGTAGCAGCCGGCGCAGAATCCAGGAGCGCTGCATCTCATCTTCTTTCATCAGCAGGTCCTCTCGGCGGGTGCCGGAGCGGCGCACGTTGATGGCCGGGTAGATGCGCTTTTCAGAGATTTTGCGGTCCAGGTGCAGTTCCAGGTTACCGGTGCCCTTAAATTCTTCGTAGATCACCTCGTCCATCTTCGAGCCGGTATCCACCAGCGCGGTGGCGACAATGGTCAGGCTGCCGCCTTCTTCGATATTGCGCGCGGCGCCAAAGAAGCGCTTGGGGCGCTCCAGTGCATGGGCGTCCACACCACCGGTGAGCACTTTGCCCGAAGAGGGGATGACGGTGTTGTATGCGCGCGCGAGGCGGGTGATGGAGTCGAGCAAAATGACCACGTCTTTTTTGTGCTCGACCAGGCGCTTGGCCCGTTCGATCACCATGTCGGCTACCTGTACGTGGCGGGCGGGCGGTTCGTCGAAGGTGGAGGCCACCACTTCGCCGCGGACCGAACGCTGCATCTCGGTCACTTCCTCCGGACGCTCGTCGATCAGCAGAACGATCAGGTGACACTCGGGGTTGTTGCGGGTAATCGCCTGGGCAATGTTCTGCATCATTAGCGTCTTACCGGCCTTCGGCGGCGCCACGATCAAACCGCGCTGGCCTTTGCCGATCGGCGAGATCAGGTCAATGATGCGCGGAGTCAGGTCTTCGGTGGAACCGTTACCGGCTTCGAGGCGCAGGCGCTCATCCGGGAAGAGGGGGGTAAGGTTTTCGAACAGAATCTTATGGCGGGAACTTTCGGGCTTGTCAAAGTTGATTTCGTTGACTTTCAGGAGTGCGAAGTAGCGTTCGCCTTCCTTTGGGGGCCGAATTTTCCCCGCAATGGTGTCGCCGGTGCGTAGGTTGAAGCGGCGAATCTGGCTCGGGGAGACGTAGATGTCGTCGGGGCCGGCCAGGTAAGAGCTGTCGGCCGAGCGCAGAAAGCCAAAGCCATCTTGCAGAATTTCCAGCACGCCGTCGCCGTAGATATCTTCACCGCTTTTGGCGTGGCGTTTGAGGATGTTGAAGATAATGTCCTGCTTGCGCGAACGGGCCATGCTTTCCAGCCCCATCTCCCGCGCAATGTTGATCAGTTCTTCGATGGGCTTTGTTTTCAGGTCGGTTAAATTCATACAGTGTGACTTTGTTGTGTAAGGTTAGTTGTAAAGGGTTAAGGGATATGTGATTTGGTAATTCAGGTCTTAAAACATCCGGTCGGATGGTTTTGACGGCGCGCAGGGCTTATTGAATCAAGCCTTACGACTGCTGCCGGGCTGTTTTGTTCGCTCAAGAGAGCTTCTTCTTGTTCGCTCAAGGGCTTAAATTTCGTTCGCCCAAGGCTTGTCCAATTATGTGCGCTCAGGGCTGTCCAATTCGCTCAGGGCTGTCCAATTCGCTCAAGGCTGTCCATATATCCGCTCAGGGCTGCTCAGCCCGCTCGCGCGTGAAATTGTTGCTGTTGGGCGCGCAGAGCGTATGTTTGGCCCCGGTGCTGCTATCACTGCCTATACGCTGAGTGCCGGCCGGCATGGCGAGGCCACAGGGCATGTAAACAGAGAAACGAGCGGGAATTTATCGGAAACTGACTGGCGCTTCAGTCAACTCCCCGGAGCTGCCCATCGATTTGGCTGGCCCATCGAACCGGATGGAAAGTTGGAGCTGAATCAAGGCCGGGCAAACATCGGATGAGGGGAGTATAGCGATAAAAACGGGGTTGTGCAAAGTCGGGCTCGAAAGGGCCCGCGGGCCCGGCGGCCGCCCGCTTGGCGGGGGCTGCCGAGGAGGGGGCGCTGATTACAGCGCGCCTTCGATAAAGTCGACCAGCTGCTGCTTGGACAGTGCGCCCACTTTGGTGGAGTCCGGCTCGCCATTTTTGAAGATAATGAGCGTGGGAATCCCGCGGATGTTGAATTTGCCGGGTACTTCTTTGTTGGCGTCCACATCCATCTTGGTGATCTTGATCTTGTCGGCGTGGGTGCCGGCCAGCTCATCCAGGATCGGGGCGATCATCTTACAGGGGCCGCACCAGGCCGCCCAGAAGTCCACCAGTACCGGCTTGTCAGCCTGAAGCACTTCGGCTTCGAAATTATCATCAGTGACGTGCACAATAGCGTCGCTACTCATAAAGCAGGATCTCCAATTCATTCGTGTGTGAAGCGGTGTCGACCGCGAGCAAGCGCGGTCGGAGCCGCTCAGGGCCTCTCGGACCGCCCAGAGCTTCTCTGGCCGCCGGGAGCATCTGCGAAAGTTCCGAGACGCCCTTTATACGTGTGCCAGCATAATAAGGATTGCTATGCGGGCAGGCAAGGGGCAAAAATCAATAGCCCCTATAAAAGGCCTCAATATGGGGCCGCCCCGTAGTAGTTCCGGTAAATGGGAAATGGGGGCGGGCCGGGTGATTTCAACCCGCCGCTCAGCTCCCCCGGTAGTCTTCCAGCCCTTCAAACGGGCGGTTGAGCTCCTCCTCCCGCGGGGCCAGTGCGTCCAGATCTTCCTCCTCGCCGTCCAGACGGGAGGCGGCGGTGGGCAGCTTTACATGAAAGCAGACTCCGGCCACATCAAGGGGGGTAAAGGTTAGTTTGCCACCCTTGCGGCGCGGTTGAATCTTCAGGGCCCAGCGCGGTATGGCGGCGTGGTCCGGGTCGAGCAGCGTTTCTTTATCACCCTTGGGGTCAACTTCCAGGGCCAGGGTGTTTTGGCTGGCGGTGGGGGTCAGCTCCACCCGGGTAATAGCCTCCTCGAAGTCCCACTCCAGGCTGGCTTCCCCCGCCGCTTCGCTGTTTGCCCGGCGGCAATAGGGCTGGCCTTGCTCGTCCAGCAGCACTTCGATGACTTCGGTGGTCAGCCGGCCGCTGGCCAGGGCAATGCGAAGGGAGTAGTAGGCGGAGCGGTTTTCCACGTTTTCCACCCAAATGCGGCCTTCGTAACCTTTGACGATCTCCTGCACGAAGAACAGGCCCAGCCCCTTGCCGTGGTGCTCCTTGGCGCGCCGGGTGGAATACCCCAGTTGAAAAATCTGCTCCATGGCCTCCGGCTCGATGTGAGGGCCCCGGTTATAGACGGTGAGCTCCACTCGCCCCCGTTGCTGACCCAGGGTGAGCGCCACCCGGTTGTAGCGCGACTTGGCTTTTTTGCGGGCAAAGAACTGGGCGTTCTTCAGCAGGTTTTCCAGTAGCAGGACAAAGTGGTTTTCATTCCCCAGCAGGGCGTCGGTGGGGTTCAGGTGGGCGCGAAACTGGGGGTCTTCATCCAGGATAACGGCGCCGTCGTTGCCGTGGTCCAGGGTTTCCAAGCGGGCGGGGGAGTCCTGCAGCAGGGGTGCCAGGGCTCGCAGCGTTGCCCGGCGTGGCGGGTAGTCGGGCCGGTGGGGCACCGCCTGGGCGCCCGACTCACTCAGCAGTTGCTGGTAGTAGTGCTCCTCGCACTCACACAGATGGTTGCCGATGTGCAGGGCGATGTTGTCCGTGGTGGACAAATCCAGCAGATCCCAAAGGTAGCGCATGGCGGTGTAGGCATCCTGATCCCGGACGCGGGTGGCTTCGTCGCCACCCTGGTCCAAGTGGGCTTCAAGCGCGGTCTGGACCTTATCGAAACAGATCACACCGTTGTGGCGGACCTCGGCGGCGATGCTTTTGAAGTGCAGAAACTTCTCATCGTACTCGATGTATTCCAATAGCTTTTCGCTGATGAACAGCTTGAGCTTATCGGCGTGGCCGGCGAAGGTGTGGGCCTTCAGCTGCAACTGTTTTTTGCTTTGCCAAACCTGATTCACCTCGGTTCTCAGCCGTTCGATATCTCGATCGAAAGCGCGCAGGCGGCGGCTATGCCGGAATACCTCCCACAGAATGATCAGGCAATAGAGCAATAGCGCCGCGGCCTTGGTCTCCTGGGTTTGCAGCCAGGGGTGCAGTTGGTAGCCCGCCGGCATCAGGCCCAGGTCTTTGAGCAGTGCCGGATCGGCGGCGGCGAGTAGGTAGGCGGCCAGTAGCAGCCCGGCCAGGGCACTCAGCCAGGGGAAGGTGACGCGGCGCGGGCGGGTGACTTTCAGAGTGTCCTCGCTCATGGTTTCTCCCTCACCGTACCGGTTTCCAACAGTAAGCGCCCATATCGCCAAAGGTGACGATGCCCTGGTCCTGTTGGCACAGAGCCATAAAGTCCACTTCGGGCCGGGCCTGCTGAAAAGCGTGGCGCAAGGTTTTGATGTGCTGGCGGTAATTGGCGTAGGAAAAGCGCTCTGGGTCGGCCTCCAGAGCATCCGCCATTTGCAGCGTGGTCAGCGGCCGGGGGGAGGCTTCCACCAGAAAGCGCAGGATTTTTCGTGGCATGGGCCCGAGCGGGCGGCGTGGGTTGTTGGGGTTCATCAGCTTCTGGCCGTGCCAGTACACCTCCCAAGTGACCGTATCGATCGTGAGCGGGCCGCTGCCGAGTTGGTCTTCCCGGGTTGCGCCAGGCTGGCTTTGGCGCAGAGCGGCCTTAATCCGCCAGCACAGCACCGCCTCGATATTGCGTTGGTGCTTGGCGATAAAGTCCTGCAGGCCGCCCTGCTCAAAAGCGCTTTGTTCGATGTCGGTTCCGCTGTATTCGGACAGATACACCTGCGGCACCCGGGGCCACTTTTTCTGGAGCGCGCGGGCCACCGTGAGGCCGGCGGTATCCCGGCCGTTCATCTGGGCATCCAGCAGGGCGATATCGGGCGCCCCTTCGGAGGCGCTTTGCTTGATGTATTGGCAGGCAGCCTCGGCAAAGCGAAACACGCGCACACGGGTGGGCCGACCATCGAAATCGGTGGCCTCAAGCACCGGCTGGAACTTCTCAATCCAGTGCGATTGGTCTTCTACCCAGAGAATCTCCGCCATGGACGAAGTGTAGCATTGGCTGCCACAAGTGGTGTGATCGCCGTCACTATTCTTTCCTTCATCTCTTATTCAGAACTCACCGATTTTTCACAAAGGTTCGAGAGACTTCGAGTCAAGCCAGTGATTTCACTGGCACATTCATTTTGATCGGAGGATCTCATCATGTTTAACCAACTCTTGTTGCTCTGGTCAGACTCGCCGGCGGTGTCGCTGGCGATCTGGCTGGTTCTGGCCGTGGTGGTGCTCTATCTGGGCCGCAGCCACGCTCATCAGTTGTTTCGCGCCAGCGGGCGAGCGGTGCATGGCGCCATGCGCTTGTGGGGGCGGGCCATTCGGCAATTGGAAGACCGCTTGGTGGCGCGCAATCGCGATGTGTTGCTCGCCATGGGGCGGCGTTCGGCCGAGGCCGCCATCGAGCGGGACTTCAAGCGCGTGCATACCATCATGGAGCGGGACCTGAGCCGCTACCCCAATCTGCATCGCAAGATCGCCGATGCGATTGAGAAAATCGAAGCGGATTATCAGGAGGCGAGCGACACTCCGCCCTTGCCTCCGGCCTGGTCGGAAGTGGTGGAAACCGTCTCGGCGCTGCCGGGTAGCAGCGATCCGGCCGTACACAAGGTGCTCGACAATATTCGCGAAGTGATTGAAGACGCCCACAAGGAAACGCTCAAGCTCTATCAGAAAAGCAGCCGTGAGCGACATCGCATTTTGGCGGGCATGCAGCCCCAGTGGCGGTCACTCGACCAGAACCTGGGTAAAGTGAAGCACACCATTGATGGCCTGGACGAGCGCAGTCAGACCATTGATGCGCAGATGCAGGAATACGCCGCAATTCGCGCCGGAGAAGACAAGGCCCTGAACGCGTTGACTTCTTCCTCATTGACGCAGTTTTTGATCGCCGGGCTGGTGCTGTTCGTGGCGCTGTTGGGCGGGCTGATTAACTTTCACCTGATTGCCATGCCCATGTCGGAAATGGTGGGCGGTACCAGCTATATCGGCAACATGCGCACCTCGGATATCGCCGCGCTGGTGATCATTCTGATTGAGGTGGCCATGGGGGTGTTTTTGCTCGAGTCCCTGAGGGTAACGCATCTGTTCCCGATTATCGGCAGCATGGATGACCGGATGCGCCGTCGCATGATGGTGGCCAGCCTGACCATCTTGACATTGCTGGCCAGCATTGAAGCTTCTCTGGCCTATATGCGCGACCTGTTGGCCCTGGACCGGGAAGCCTTGAACCAGACACTGGCGGGCGCCGCCGTGGTGGAGGCACAGTTTCGCTGGATACCGTCCATTGGCCAAATGATGCTGGGCTTTATTCTGCCCTTTGCATTGGCGTTCGTGGCGATTCCGCTGGAATCGTTCATTCACTCGCTGCGCACGGTGTTGGGCGTGGTAGTGGTTGGCCTGTTGCGGGTCTTGCGCCTGATCGTTCGACTGATCGGTGGCCTGGCCAATCACCTGAGCAAAATGCTGGTTCACCTGTACGACATGACGATTGTGGTTCCTCTGGCCATCGAGCACTGGGTGAATCAGCGCCGTCCACGACAGGAAAAACAGGACGAACCGGATTGGACGCAGGAACCCTTGGTGGAACCGGATCAAACCGTGGAGTTAAAGTCATGAGGATCGTTGAAAGCATGAAACGCACATTGATTCTGAGTGTGCTGTTGGGGGTGGTCGGCTGCAGTGATGCCGGCCGCCCGGATCAGCGGGCGGTGTACCTGTTGCTCGATACCTCGGGCACTTATACCGAAGAGCTGGACAAGGCCCGCGCCCTGATGGCCTACCTGCTGGGAACGCTGGATAGCGGAGACTCCATGGCGGTGGCGTTAATCGATGGTGGCAGCTTTACCGAGAAGAACATCGTCGCCAAGGTGACTTTCGATGACCGCCCCAGCGTGGCCAACGGCCAGAAACGCGCCTTCAAGGAAACCATGGATGAAGTGCTTAGCGGCATTGATCGGGGTGCCGCTCACACCGACATTACCGGCGGGGTGATTCAGGGGCATGACTACTTGACCGAAACCGGCGCGGGTCAGCGGTACCTGTTTGTGTTCTCGGACCTTGAAGAGGATTTGGAGAAAGGCCAGATTCGGGACTTTCCGCTCGATATGTCCGGCGTTGAAGTGATTGCCCTGAACGTCACTAAATTGCGTCAGGACAATATCGACCCGAGGGACTATGACAAGCGCTTGTCCCACTGGCAAAGCCGAGTGGAGTCAGGTGGCGGCCAGTGGCGGGTGATCAATGACCTGGAGCGTTTGGGCCAATTGATCCAGTGGCGCTAGGGCTGAGCTTCTGCGGCGCACGGAGGGGCCCAGCCGGGCCCCTTTGTCGTCTGAGGCTCTAAGCCTGAACCCGAAAGTGGGCGATCTGCGTGGACAAGTGTCGCGACAGGTCGTTCAGGTCCCGGGCGGTCGTGGTGGAGCTCTGGGCGCTGCGGTGGGCGCTCTGCACCAGCTCCACCACCCGGGCAATGTTTTTGTTGATCTCTTCCGCCGCGTAACTCTGCTCCTCGGCCGCCGTGGCGATTTGCGAGTTCATTTCGCTAATGTCGGCGACTGCACGGGTGATCTCGTTGATGGCCTCCCCGGCTTCCCCGGCACTGGTCAGGGTGCTCTGGGCCTGCTCCTGGCTGGCGCTCATGGCTGACATGGCTTGTGAGGCGCCGTTCTGAACCGCTTCAATGATTCCCGCAATCTCCCGTGTGGAGTCTTGGGTTCGCTGAGCCAGCGTGCGCACCTCATCGGCCACCACGGCAAAGCCGCGCCCCTGCTCCCCCGCCCGGGCTGCTTCGATGGCGGCGTTCAACGCGAGCAGGTTGGTCTGTTCGGCGACGTTCTGAATCACCTCCAACACGCTGCCGATGCGGTTGGTCTCCCCCTCTAGTCGCTGCATGGCGGAGGCCACATTGTTGACCTCATCGGACAGGTGGTTCACCGAGTCGAGTGTGGTTTCCATCACCGAGCGACCCCGGCGCGCCCCGGTATCCGCCTGGTTCGCGGCCTCGGCCGCGCCGGAGGCGTTGTTGGCGACCTCCTGCACCGTGGACGACATTTCATTGACCGCCGTGGCCACTTGGTCGGTGGACTGCTCGGTCTCCCCGGTCATCTGGGTGATTTCATCGGCGTTCAGATTGATTTGCTCGGAGGCGCGATTAAGCTTCAGCGCGGACTCTTTCATGGCACCGATCACGCCGCCCATTTCCCGCTGAAGGCGGGTCAGGTTGGTACTGAGCTGCCCCAGCTCGTCAGCCCGGTCGATGTCTACCCGTCCGGTAAAATCCCCTTCCGCCATATGGTGGATGTGTTCCATTAAGACCCTGAGCGGGTTAAGGAAGGCCGAACGCAAAGTCACCCACAGGACGATCATCGAGAACAATGCCACCGCCGCGATGACCACCTGGGACCAAGCGCTGACTTGCTCACCGTCGGCATTCACCTCGTGGGTAAGGGTGGCCACTTCCTGTCCAATGGTGTTGGCGACTTCGCTCAACTGAGCGCTGGGCTGTCGGTCAATACCGGCCACGGCGCGGTGGCCCGTAGCAGCGCTGTAGCCGCTAGCGACATAGGCCTGATAGCCGTCTTGGTATTGCTCCAACAGCTGTCTGTGGGAGCTTAAAAAGTCATCGACCTTCCGGCGTGCCTGGCCTGGCGGCATTTGCTCCAGGAGCTGTTCGCCCATGTTTTGCACGGTCTGGTGCTGCTCTTGAAACTGCTCCCAGTGTTTATTTCTCTGGCCTTCGTCACTGCCGCGTAGCAGGACAGTTTTCCATTCCTGAACCTGCTCTTTGAACTCCAGGTTCATCTGGTTGATGGTTCGCTCTTGGGTGATATTGGCGACAATCAGCTCATGGTAGCGGTCCAGCCGCTCGTTGAGCATGCTGATGGCGATGATGGCAGTCACCCACAAACCGCCGAGCCCGATGCCAACAATAGCCATGAGGCGGGTTTGCATGCTGCTTTTGATCCAATCCATATGAGAGGCTCTCTAAAACGATTGTGTAACGCTGAATTTAGTTCAAAGGGGGAATTTTTGCCCGGAGCAGTAGGGGTGACCCCTTCACATCACGTATTTACGGCGTGTCCGGGATAGGTACACCGCCCTCCTGACCGGGCTCGCTATCTCTCCCAAAGCATGCAACAGTATAGGAAATCATTAGGCCGACGGGCGCCGGCCTTACAAGAAAGGAATCTCAGTATTTCGGATAGATGGTTTTCACGCCATCCTTGCCGCCCAACAGCAAAACATCCGCCCCGCGCTGAGCAAACAAACCATTCGTCACCACCCCGGCAATCTGATTAATCTCCGTCTCATACTTCCTCGGATCCACCATCTTAAAATCATAAACATCCAAAATGACACAACCATTATCCGTCACAACACCCTCCCTATAGACCGGGCTGCCCCCCATCTTCACCAACTCCCGGGCCACATAAGAGCGCGCCATCGGAATTACCTCCACCGGCAGCGGGAAACGCCCCAACACATCCACCCACTTACTCTCATCCGCAATACAAACAAACTCCTTCGACACCGCCCGCACAATCTTCTCCCGGGTGAGCGCCGCGCCGCCGCCCTTAATCAGCTCCAAATACTCATTACTCTCATCCGCCCCATCCACATAAACCTCAAGCTCACTCACCTCATTCAAGTCAAAAACCTTGATCCCGAGCTTCTGCAGCCGCTCGGCGGAAGCGTCGGAACTGGCCACCGCGCCGGCGAAATCGTCCTTCAGGCGGGCCAGGGCGTCGATAAAGCAATTGGCCGTCGAGCCGGTACCCACGCCGATGATGCGGTCCGGTCGGAGTTTGGGGGCGATATAATCGACCGCGGCCTGGCCGACGGCTTGTTTGAGTTCGTCCTGGGTCATGGTCACCTCGTTGCGTCAAACCCGTATTCGGTGAGGCGCATTATACGCGATGGATGCCAGCGATCCGCAAATTGTTTACCATGGGCGCCTTGCGCGTTTTTTGCGCCTTCCTTGAACCTTCACATTCGCACAGTCACAGCTCTGGTGAATCGCCTTTATGCCCGACTCCTACATCAAGCGTATTTTGAATGCCCGAATCTATGACCTGGCGGTGGAAACTCCGCTGGAACCGGCGCCGCTGCTCTCCCAGCGCACGGGCAACAAAGTGTTGCTCAAGCGCGAAGACCTCCAGCCGGTGTTCTCGTTCAAGATTCGCGGCGCCTACAACAAGCTCCTGCAACTGACCGCTGAGCAGCGCAAACGGGGGGTGATTGCGGCCTCGGCCGGGAACCACGCCCAGGGGCTGGCGATGGGCGCGCACCACTTGGGCATTAAGGCGACCATCGTGATGCCGCGTACCACCCCGCCGATCAAGGTGGACGCGGTGCGCGCCCGCGGCGGCAAAGTCGTGTTGCACGGGGACAGCTACGATGAGGCCTCCGCTCACGCTAAGAAACTGGTGGAAGAGAAGGGGATGACCTATATCCACCCCTTTGATGATCCGGACGTTATCGCCGGGCAGGGGACAGTGGCAATGGAGATTCTGCGTCAGTACCCGGGCCATATTGATGCCATTTTTGTCGCGGTCGGCGGCGGGGGACTCTGCGCCGGTGTGGCGGCCTACGTAAAATACGTGCGCCCGGATGTGAAGGTGGTTGCGGTCGAGTCCGACGAGTCGGCCTCCTTGAAGGCCGCCCTGGAGAAAAACCGCCGGGTGACTTTGCCCCAGGTCGGTATTTTTGCCGATGGGGTGGCCGTGGCCCAGATCGGCAAAGAGACCTTCCGGGTCCTCAAGAAAACCGTTGACGGGGTGATTACCGTCAATACCGACGAGATTTGCGCCGGCATCAAGGACATCTTCGAAGATACCCGCTCAATCGCCGAACCCGCCGGGGCCATCAGCGTTGCCGGCATGAAAAAGTACATTGCCGAGCACAAGCTCAGCGGGCAGACCTTTGTCGCCATTGACTGCGGGGCCAACATCAACTTCGATCGCCTGCGCTATATCTCCGAGCGCACGGAGATCGGCGAGCAGCGCGAAGCCATCCTGGCGGTGACCATTCCCGAGCGCCCGGGGGCCTACAAAGACTTCTGCAAGGCTCTGGGCCGGCGCAATATCACCGAGTTTAACTACCGGTACGCGGACAGCGCCGAAGCGAAAATCTTTGTGGGCGTCCAGGTGGGGGCCGGTGGTCAGGATCGGATCGAGCTGGTGGCCGACCTCCAGAAACAGGGCTACCGCACGGTGGATATGACCGACAACGAAGTCGCTAAAATGCATATTCGTCATATGGTGGGCGGACACGCTCCCAATGTGGGTGAGGAAATGGTCTTCCGGTTCGAGTTTCCCGAGCGGCCCGGCGCTTTATTTACCTTCCTTAGCCGGGTGGCGGGGCACTGGAACATTTCCATGTTCCACTACCGCAACCATGGGGCGGCCTATGGCCGTGTTCTGGTGGGTATGCAGGTGCCCAAGAAGGAGCAGGCCCAGGTGCGCAAGTTCCTGGACGAAATCAATTACCCTTATTGGGATGAAACGGACAACGAGGCCTACCAGTACTTCCTCAGCTAGCGGGCCACCTCCTCTGTTCTGCCGGGGCCTTTTCGGGTCCCGTTCCCCGCCTGATCACCTCTGATCGTCCCCAATCGCCTAAAAACTGCCTAAAAAATGTGAGTTCAGCCACGTTTTTTAGAAAAAGTGTCTAATTTTTCGACAAACCGCTTGATTTGTCGTTTGTTTCGACTACTCTTAAGACTCGTTGCGATAAAAACGGTACGCCAACAGGGAAATTTAGTTCTGGATGGATTTCATCAAACTGAATACCCGAAGGGTTACTGAATAATGAAAGCCGATATCGTCACACTTGTAATCTTTGTTTTCTGCTTGGGAGTACTCATTAGCGCCCTGGACATTGGCAGCTGGATGGACAAAGACGACAGTGCCCCCGCCGAAGCGTTAGTCTTGCAGCAATCCTCCGAGAAGTCCTGACGCTAACTCAGCTTTAGCGGCGAACGCCCAGCTCAGTCACCACCGCCTGCAAGGGGATGTCCCAAGACTCCCGTGGTAGCCGCGGCACTTCTTGGCACCCGTGGGCCAGTCCCACCAGCGCCGGGCCTCGGGCCTTGGGCGTCTCATCGGGTGGAGCCTGCTTGAACGCGAAAGTACGGTCGTAAAAGCCCCCGCCCATTCCCAGACGCCCCCCGGCATGATCGAAGCCCACCAGCGGTAGCAGCACCAGGTTAAGAAAGTGCGCGGCCAGCCGGGGCTCCCGGTACGGGTTGGGTTCGGGAATGCCGAAGCGGTTCTCTTGCAGCGGTGTATCCGGTAACCAGCGCACAAACCACAGCCGCCGGGGTTGAATGGGGTGCAGCACCGGCAGGTAGCAGTGCTTGCCCAGGGCCCAGGCGCGCTCGACCAACGGCGCCGGATCGATTTCTCCGTCATTAGGCCAATATACGGCGATATGCCGACTGCGAATAAACTCCGGGGTTCGGCTGAGGTACCGGGCTACGGCTTGGGCGGCTTCTTCCTGCTCCCGGGGGGATAGTGCCTGTCGGCGGGCTCTGAGCCGCTGGCGTAAGGCTTTCTTGTCGGGATCGGGAAACTCGGAAATCGTACTCAAGGCTGAGACGTCCGTCATGTTGTCATGGGCGTAAGCCCAACATCGGAAAGGAGAACCCCAGAGTGCCGCTGTCAATCGGGCCTTGAACCCTAAGGCTCAAGGTGGCGAGGCTCGCGGTCCATCAGGCTTCCCGTTCGCGCGGTAATGCTCAACAGGACCTACAGAGCAGCGCCTGTACTGCGGTTATCGGCTCAAGGACGTGTTGACTGGCGAACACCCCAGGGCGTGCTTTTAGTATAACGCGGAAGCCGGGGTCGAACGCAACCAAAATTCACTCCGATTGTTCATCCGCTGGGTCCAGCGCCTCTGGCGCCTCCTGGGCGGGGAACTGCTTGACAATCGTATCGTACTGTTCTTGCATAAGCGCTTTGACCGAGGGTGTATGCCAGCGCTCTCCCACTAGGCTTTGATAGGGGTTTTCTCGGGCGTAATCTATGAACAGGGTGTCCAGAAAGGGTTCTGTGATCCGGTCCGCCCTCTCCAAAAAGTAGTGTCCTGTCGGATACCCTCGATTGATGGCAAAGATGAGGGTGACTTCGAGGAAATGATCATCCGTCAGTGGGATGGCGAAGAGCTGGTGCACGGTTCCGCTTGGCCCGGATGCGGCACTTTCCACCCAGTTTTGGCCGTTTGCCATGTAATCTTTGTGTTTCACGAGAAGTTTCTCGCCCAAGAGCGTGAAAGCTGAGTAGTAGTGAGCATTGTCCTCGTGCTCCTCTGCCCCAGCCGCCAAATTCATGCTTCGATATTTCTGGGTCAAGTACTCATCGTACATAAAGACGAATTGAAGCTTGTCACGGGTATTAAAGTTTTCTTGTTGGAGCCGTTGGCTCGTATTGGCAACCACTTCACGAACGGAAATGTCCAGCATTACTGTGCCAAGCTCTCTGCCGAACCAGCCTGGCTCCTTAATATCCCACCAGCGCTGAATTAAAAGCCCCGCCTCGTCATTGGCTTTTAAGTTCAGTTGGCTTAGATTGAAGTCCGTCACCAGATCCCGAGCCGGCATATCTCGACTAAAGTCCTCTACCATTGCAAAAGTGAGGCGGTTGCCCGAAAGGTCCGTGGTCCGGGGGGCGCCAGTTTCTGGCGGTTGTTTTGAAAAAGCCTTGAAAATGGAGGTCAACATAGTCAGAACCAGTATGAATGCAATCCGTTTGTATTTCATGGTAAATAATTATCAATAAATTGAGCGGCCTTGCTGGCACGAGTACTCAACTGATGAGCCCGCCGCTGTAATGGGCTCCTTCCCTTCCCGGGGCCCTCTTTCATGTTTTTTTGCCACTCGCTCATTGATTGAATGGTTGTGTGTGGGCTCTGTGCGATTGAGCCGTTCGTGACATGACTCAAATACGTCAGAGAGCCAGCGATTTTTCGAGGGTTGACCGTATTGGCTCCGATCACTTGGTGGACGAAGTCATAATCGTGCGCCCGAACTGCCAAAACCTTGACGCCAGCCCGGTCGAAGAGGTGCGCGGAGCGCCAGTTATTGTTGGCGTTTGCGTGCAGGGCGACACTGTGTTTATCCAGCAACGTGCCTTTTTCCGGGTGAAAAACACCATTTAGGCTCAGGTTGTTTAGAGGGAGTGAGCTCCCGCTGTTAAGCAGATATCGTACACCCTCGGAAAAAATTATGCCTCCCTGGCTGTGGGCGACCCAGGATGTCTCGTTTCCGTTTCGTTGTGTTACTTCTAGAGTCTTGGCGAACTGTTTGGTCACCGGTGTGGTGAACCCCAACTTATCTCGGAATGACTCCCACGTATCCGAAGGCCCGCCCTGGCTTGGATTGTGGAACAAGGTGTACTCGTGCACCTGCTTTCCGAAAGCCACCTCCAGGTGGTTGCCCATAAGCCATGTGGCTTTCGCCAGGTTATTGGATTGGCCATTGACGGCTGCAATGGGGGTGCCAACCGAAGTCGTCTTTCCTTGTACAGTCCAGATACCTTCACGCTTGGAAACTTTATAGAGTGCAACGGTTTCTTGAGCGTCTCTCAAGCGCTGAAGTCGGGTGATCAGTTGAATGTTGAACACTTGTACCTGCCCGCTGGAGATGCGGTAGTCCACTCGGTAGTAGTCGTTCTTGATACTCCAGGTATCCGTGCTGCCTTTCAGAGAGAAAGCCGAAGGTGGGCGTGGAGAAGAGCGAAGGCTGACCAGCAGCTTTTCCAGCTCGTTCAGCGCGCGAGGGTATGTTCCTTCGTTTTCGAGGACGTAGTCGCAGTAGCCTGTTGTGAGAATCTGATAGCCACTAGCGCTGTCGCCCCCTGTTTCAAAGCTGGCCTTGAAGAGGTTGGGGGGTTGTCTGTTGAGAGCAACTACGTGCTGCGGCGATACCTGAATATCCCCATAGGTCAATAGCAGTCGGTCGGTCTTGCTTAGCGAGGTGGGCATGGTTCCTCCTTGTCAGTCCGTTGATAATCCTTTTAGCGCATAAAACTATAACAGCTGAGGAGGAGGGGAAAAGAGGGAATAAAGTGACGAAGTTCTCAGAACGGACGCCCGCTTGTGGACTCGGGCGCCGAGTGGAGGTTAGTGCTGCTCGAACTTTTCCAGGCTGCGGTCGATTTTTTCGTGCAGGCGCTGGAGCTCATCTCTGTCGAGGTCCAGATCGGGTTGCTGGGGTTGCCGTTTGGCCTGAAGTAGCTCGTGGCTCAAGTTCAGCGCGGCCATAACGGCGATACGCTCCAGGCCGATAACCGAGCCGCTACGCTTGATCATGCGCATGCGCTCGTCCAACAATTCGGCCGACTCCTGCAGGGCGGCGCGTTCTTCGCGCGAACAGACGACCTGGTAGTCTTTATCCAGGATTTTGACAAATACGGTTTCACTGCTCACGAGTTAGACTCCAGGCTCTTAAGGCGGGTAATCATGGCCTCCACCCGGCCGCGGGCCAGCTCGTTCTTTTCGATCAGCCGCACCCGTTCCCTCTGCCAGTCATTGGCTTTCGCCCGCAGCTCGTCATTCTCCTGCTGCAGGCGCTCACAGACCTGGATCAGGCGATCCATTTTCGCTTCCAGGGCTTGTAGCAGTTCATCGGACATGATTTTGGGGACCGGGTTCATTCTTTGTGTGCAGCTACTATATTGCGCCCTTGGCAAGGGGTCAATCACTCGCCATTGGCGGCGGCACAACCCGCGTGTTCTCTGGGGTGCCGGTCTTAGAGGGGCAATTCGTGTTAGCATATTGGCCTTCTTAAAGAGGTGAACATGACAGAGCAACCCCAACCCTTGAGCTACGAGCAACTGAGCGAGCTGCTACAACCGCTCGGTATTTTGATTAACCCCTCCGAGCTACAGGGGCTGCTGTGCGGCAAATTTTGTGGCGGTGCTAACCCCGACGAGACCGACTGGCTGCTCGAAGCGGTGGAAGAGCTGGACTTTGTCCAGGCGCCGGACGAGAACATCCGCGCCGCTCTGGTGACCCTGTACCAGGACACACGCCAGCAGTTGGCTCAGCAAGGGTTCGAACTGCAGCCGCTACTGCCCTCGGACGAGCGGGAAATCACCCGTCGGGTCACCTGTCTCGGGCAGTGGTGCCACGGTTTTCTGGTGGGGTTTGGCAGTGCCGGGCACGCTGGTGACAGCGACCTCTCGGAAGAGGCGAGAGAGGCGCTGGAAGACTTTGCCGCTATTGCCCAGGTGGATCTGGACGAGGAAGAGTCCGCCCGCGCGGCGGAAAATGATTATGCTGAAGTTGTGGAGTACGTGCGCATGGCGGCCCTGGCTCTGTTTATGGAGTTCGGCTCGCACAAGCTTACCGAGTCCAAGACGGAGGCAGACGGCGGCGAGGAACCGCCCACCGTACATTGATGTGTCTGTGAATTTATCGCTTCTCGTATAAGGCCCTTGTATGAAGATCACTCGACAGGAGTTCGCCCGTCGGCGCAAAGCGCTGATGGCAGTGATGGAGCCCAACAGCATCGCCATTGTCCCGGCGGCCCCGGAGCGCCAGCGCAGCCGGGACACCGAATACCCCTACCGCCAGGACAGTGACCTGCACTACCTGAGCGGCTTTCCCGAACCGGGTGCGGTTCTGGTGTTGATTCCCGGTCGGGAGCATGGGGAGTTTGTGCTGTTTTGCCGGGACCGCGATCCAGATCGAGAAATCTGGGACGGCTACCGGGCCGGGCCCGAGGGAGCCTGCTTCGACTATGGGGCGGACGATGCCTTTCCCGTCGACGATATTGACGAGATTCTTCCCGGCCTGCTCGAAGGGCGCGAACGGGTTTACTATGCCATGGGCAAGGACAGGGAATTCGACCGGCAGGTCATGGACTGGGTGAACAGTATTCGTGCCCGGGTTCGCTCCGGCGCGAGCCCACCCGGTGAATTTCTGGAACTGAGCCACTTTCTACACGATTTGCGCCTGATTAAAAGCGCCGCCGAATTGCGCCTGATGCGCCATGCCGGGGAAATCTCCGCTCGGGCCCACAGTCGGGCCATGCGCTACTGCCAACCGGGGGTAATGGAGTATCAACTGGAGGCGGAAATTCACCACGAATTCGCCATGGCCGGTGCTCGCTTTCCGGCCTATAGCACTATTGTGGGCGGTGGCAAGAACGGCTGCATTTTGCACTATATTGAAAACAGCGCACCGTTAAAAAACGGTGATCTGGTATTGATTGACGCCGGCTGTGAATACGAAACCTACGCCGCCGACATCACCCGGACCTTTCCGGTGAACGGCCGCTTTAGCCCGGAACAGCGAGCGCTCTATGAGTGGGTGCTGAAGGCCCAGAAAGCGGCCATCGCCGAAATTGTTCCAGGCAACCACTGGAACCGGCCCCACGAGGTCTCCGTTCGGGTGCTGACCGAAGGGCTGGTGGAGCTGGGGCTGCTTGAGGGCGAGGTGGACGAGCTGATTGAGAGCGAGGCCTATCGGGAATTCTATATGCACCGGGTGGGCCACTGGCTGGGCCTGGATGTACACGATGTGGGCGATTATAAAATTGATGGCCAGTGGCGGCTGTTGGAGCCGGGCATGGTCATGACCGTGGAGCCCGGCCTTTATGTGGCCCCGGACAACGAGCGGGTGGCAAAGAAATGGCGCGGCATTGGCATACGTATTGAGGACGATGTGGCCGTCACCAAAGACGGTTGCGAGGTGCTTACGGAGGCGGTGCCGAAGGAGGTGGATGAAGTCGAGGCGCTGATGGCCCAAGCCCGGTCTGAGGCCTAATCGCTCAGACCAAAGCGACACCAAGCCAGACCCATGCGGGAGTAGAGACTGAGATGAATGACACTATGGCCCAGCCTGCCGTGGATTATGATATCGCCATTATTGGCGGTGGCATGGTTGGGGCATTGCTCGCCCGGCTGTTGTCCTCCGGCGAAGCAGGTTGGCGAGTGGCGGTGGTTGACGCCTCGGAACCACCTGCGAAAGCGAGCACTCACTATCAGTTTGACTACGACAACCGCTCGACGGCTCTGTCAGCGGGGACGGTGGAATTCTTTCAGCGTCAGGACTTGTGGTCGCGGATTGGCGAGCACGCGACCGCCATTCGCGAGGTGCTGGTTTCAGATCGCGGTCACCTGGGAGGTGCCCGGCTCAGTGCGCAGGAGCGCGGCCGTTCGGCCCTTGGCTACGTGGTGGAGAACGCCTGGCTCGCACCCTGTCTAAGAGAGGCGGCCGAGGCCAATACCCAATGGCTGGCGCCGGTGCGAGTCGAAGCGGTTGTGCCCGGGCCTCAGAGCATGAGCCTGAGGTTATCGGGTGAAGCGGCGCCGGCGACGATCACGTGCCGTCTGGCGGTTTTGGCCGATGGCGGCCTCTCGGGGCTTCACCGGCAATTGGGTATCGAGCACCAGCGGCGCAACTACGATCAACAGGCCATCATCGCCAATGTCAGTTTCGAGCGACCCCATCGCGGGCGTGCGTTTGAACGATTTACGCCGGCGGGGCCCCTGGCCTTGCTGCCGCTGGATGAACGAGCGGACGCCCGGCGTGCGGCCCTGGTCTGGACGCTTCCCCCCGCTAGGGCGGAGGCGATGATGGCGGCTCCGGATGAGGTTTTCCTCACCGAGCTGCAGCGGGCGTTTGGTTGGCGCCTGGGCCGCCTGAGCCGGGTTGGCCAGCGCCGCAGTTGGCGCCTGGCGCTGGCCGAGGCCAGTGAACAAGTGCGCTCCCGTCTGGTGCTGCTGGGTAACAGTGCCCACTACCTGCACCCGGTGGCGGGGCAGGGGTTCAACCTGTCGGTGCGGGATGCGGCGGCCTTGGCCAGTATTCTGAACCGGGCCTTTCGCGAGGCTCGGGACCCGGGGGAGCTGTCGCTGCTGAACGAGTATTGGCGAAAACGCCAATGGGACCAGACACTCACCACCGAGTTGAGCGACCGCTTGGTTAAACTGTTTTCCAACCGACGTCCGGCTTGGATGGCGCTGCGTCATTTGGGTTTTCTGGGGCTGGACTGGGTGCCCGGCGCCAAAGCCGGATTTGCGACACAAACCATGGGGCTGGCCTCCGGGCGTTCCGGTGCCGGCCTTATCTCACTGGAGGCCGATGAGTGACTGACACGCCGTACGACCTCGTAATTGTGGGCGCCGGGCAGGTGGGTGCCACCCTGGCGCTGCGTCTGGCCCCGGTGTTTGCGCGCGAGGGCCGTCGCATGGCTCTGGTGGAGGCGAGCGATGCCGAACTGCCCGTCTACCGCGAGGAACGGTTTGACCCACGGGTGGTGGCGCTGACGCCGGCCTCGCGCCGGTTATATGAGCAGCTCGGCCTCTGGCGCCAGATTGAGGCTGAGCGCGCTTGCCCCTATCGGGATATGAGCGTGTGGGACGGCGAGGCCAGTGGCCGGATCGGCTTTCACGCCGATGAACTTGACTGCGATCAACTCGGCCATATTGTTGAAAACAGCGTGCTGGTGCGTCACCTTCGTCAGGCGCTGACGTATCAGTCCGTGGTGGACTGGTACCGGCCGGCGTCTGTGGTCGGTATTCAACCGCCTCAGGACACTGGCTTGACCGCCATCACGCTGGACGATGGCCGCCGGTTGTCGGCCGCTATGGTGGTGGCCGCGGATGGAGCTCACTCCTCGCTGCGGGATATTGCCGGCTTTGCCGTGCGCGAATGGCCCTATGACCAGAAAGCCATTGTGACCACCGTGCGTACCGAGCGGCCTCACGGCCAGACCGCCCGGCAGCGTTTTATGCGAACCGGACCGCTGGCGTTCTTGCCCCTGCGCTGCCGGATTGGAACCACCTGGGACGAACACTACTGTTCCATCGTCTGGTCGGCAGACAGCGCACTGGCCGACGAGCTGATGGCATTGGACGAGCGGGCCTTTCGCGAGCGCCTGGGGCGCGAGTTCGAGTTCGCCTTGGGAGCCGTGACCGAGGTGGACCAGCGCCACGCAATTGCTCTGTACCAACGTCATGCCCGTGAGTATGTTCGCCCCGGTATCGCCCTGGTGGGGGACGCGGCCCACAGTATCCATCCCCTCGCCGGGCAGGGCGTTAACCTGGGGCTCAAGGATGTCGAAGCCCTGGCCGCGGAAGTGGAACGGGCGCTGGCTCGCGGGTTGCCACTGAATGAGTTTTCCATTTTGCGTCGCTATCAACGTCAACGCCTGGGGGACAACCTGGGAATGATGGCCACCATGGAGGGTTTCAAACGTTTGTTCGGTAGTCGCTCCCCCGCCTGGATGGTCCTGCGCAACTTGGGATTACGGCGGGTAGATGCACTGCCTTTGGTAAAAAACACGCTTGCTCGCAAAGCAATGGGAGTATGACCTGCTATGAATATCAACCCCCATCTTGAACTGTCCAATCTGCTCAAGGACCTGGGCGTCAAACCCGGCGACACCCTAATGGTGCACGCCTCGCTTCGCTCTCTGGGCGAAGCCATGCCGGCCGATATCGTGATCGCGGGGCTGCGCCGCGCCCTCGGCCCCGGGGGCACCCTCGCCATGCCGACGCTGAGCTATGAGGCCGTGGACGCCGACAACCCGATGTTCGACACCGAGGACACCCCCTCCTGTGTGGGGAGCTTGAGCGAAGTGTTCCGGCGCCAACAGGGTGTGGTTCGAAGCCTCCACCCGACACACTCGGCCGCGGCTATCGGCCCGAACACCCCCGACCTGCTGGTGGGGCATGAGAACGACCACACCCCCTGCGGTGAACACTCCCCCTTTGCGCGCCTGCCGAAATTCGACGGCCGCATCCTGTTTTTGGGGTGTGACATGAGCGTGAATACCTCCATGCACGCGCTGGAAGAGCAGGTTATGCCCCCCTACCTGCTGCAGGACGAACCGGTGGACTTCATTCTGACCGACGCGCGGGGCCGGCAGGTGACCAGCTCCGTGCGCTGTCACAATTTTGAAGGTTACCGCCAGCGCTATGACCGGCTGGAACCGCTGCTGCCCCCCGAGGCGATCAAACGCGGTCAGCTTCTGGCCGCCGACTGTATGCTGGTGGATGCGCAAGCGGCTTGGGACGCTGGCCTGAAAGCGCTGGAGCAGGACCCAATGTACTTTGTCGAAAAGCTCTGACGTCCCGTGGCCATGACCAACCGTTCGTTGTTGAGTAAACCCCGGGTAGACCGCTTGCTGAATGCCTTTCTCGCGTTGAGCTTGTTGGCGGCAGGGGTTGCGTTTGTGTTTCACACCAGCGGCTATGGTTTGTTGCTGGCTCCGGTCGCCGTGCTGATTGCCGTGGGTGTTCTGGTTCGCTACCGCTGGGCCTATTTTGCCAGTGGGGTTTGGTATCTTGCGTGTTACCAATTGGCCAAGGAGGGCTTGGAGTTCGAGCTGCTAAAACGGGTGGTGATGGTTTTGAGTATTCCACTGGTGGCCCTGTCAATTTACCTACACGAGGCGCTGGCGTCTCGTGCTTCATCGAAGCGCTCTCCTTCCAAGCGGCCTCCGTCGTAATGTCCGCCCCTTCGCCGATCGGCGTGCATCGATAGCGGTACCTGCGCAAAGTTTCATCAAATTGTGCTTGAACTGCCCAAAATGAAGTGCTTTAATTTTTCTTGCTAGAGATTGAGAGCGGCCAAAGACTAGGCTCCCGCGAGGCACCCTCCAGTTCCTTTGTTCGACCCTTCCGATAGCACATGGCCCGTTTCGGGTCTTCCGCTTGAACGCAATGTGGTTGTGTTCGTTTACCTATCGACGTTGGCTCTTTCGAGCGCCGGCACGAGTACGCAAGACGAGGAAAGTATGTCAGATCAAATGGTATCTGGGGTTGTAAAGTGGTTTAACGACGACAAAGGTTATGGCTTCATCGAGCGTGAAGGCGGCTCCGATGTCTTTGTTCATTTTCGTGCCATTAACGGTTCCGGCCGTCGCACCCTAAAGGAAGGTCAGAGTGTCACTTTTGAAGTGACCCAAGGCCAGAAGGGCCCCCAGGCGGAAAACGTAACGCCTCTGTAGTTCGGCCCGATAACCTCGCGCGGCGGTTTCTTTCGCCCGCCGGTGTCCGGGGCCAGGCCTCGGCACCGCCTGCGGCTCAACGTTTTCGTCGAGCCCTCCTTCCCCTTTGGCTTTATCACCGGTGACCCGCTTCGGGGTAGTTCGCCGGGAGCGCACAAGGTATGCTTGGCGTTTTCATTGATCCGGTTGAATCCATGCTCGACTTAAACGCACTCTTTTGGCTGCTGGTTTTGGGGCTGTTTATTTACTACAGTTGGCGCGCTTTCCAGGCAAAGGACCGGGCGTTCGCCGCGGCTCGCCGACACTGCAAGGAAATGCAGGTGCAGATGCTGGACCAGACCGTGTATATGCGCAAGCTCTGGATCAAGCGTGACTCCCGGGGGCGTCCCGGCCTGTGGCGAGCTTTCCACTTCGAATTTACGGTGACCGGCGGTGATCGATACTTCGGTCGTGTATTAATGCTCGGTCGTCATATCCAGCGGGTGGAGCTGGAACCACATCGGCTTGCTGAATAGCCCCCTTTACGATGATTCATTATTGCAATGAGGTTTGATGACAAGCGTGAACGAAAAAATCGGAGGCTGGCAACGTAAAAGTGCACGTTGTGTGTATGAGAACCCCTGGATAAAAGTCTCCCATGAGGAAGTGCTTACCCCCGCCGGTAGCGATGGCATATACGGCGTTGTGCACTTTAAGAACACGGCGGTGGGGGTGGTGCCGATTGATGAAGACGGTAACACCTGGCTAGTCCGACAAACTCGCTATACTTTAAATGAGTACACTTGGGAAATACCCGAAGGCGGGTGCCCCACGCACGAGGAAACGCTGGTCGCCGCCAAGCGCGAACTTCAAGAGGAAGTTGGCCTGGAGGCCCAACAGTGGGAGGTGTTACAAAGGTTACAGCTGTCTAATTCGGTGACCGATGAAACCGGGGTGATCTACGTGGCCAAAGACCTGTCTCCCGTCGCTCAAGCGCTGGAGGACAGTGAAGATATCGAGGTGCGAAAGCTGCCCGTGACAGAGGCCATTGCGATGGTCGACCGGGGTGAAATCACCGATGCGATTTCGGTGGTGGCGCTGTTGCAGTTGGCGCGCCGGCGTTAGAGGATCGTCGGATTAGCCCCGAAAGGGGCGTAATCCGACACCTTCTGCCCAAGTGTTACCCTTCCATTTCTTCCAATTCTTTGCCCTTGGTCTCGCGCACAAAGACGAGCACAAAGACCACTGAAAGAGCGGCGAAGAAGGTGTAAATGCCGTAGGTGAGGGACAGCCCCAAACCGGCCAGCAGAATTGGGAAGGTGTAAGTCACCAGGAAGTTGGCCAGCCACTGGAACAGACCCGCCACCGCCAGGCCCGAGCCGCGGATCTGGTTGGGGAACATCTCGCCCAGCATAATCCACATGACCGGACCCCAGGACAGGTTAAACAGAAACACGTAGGTGTTGGCGGCGATCAGCGCCAACAGACCGGCATCATCGGAGAGGTTCAGGTTACCCGTTTCCAGGTTGACCGGCGCATCGGCGAAGGCGTAAGCCACCAGCCCCAGGCTGAGCGCCATACCGGCGGAGCCGAACCACAACAGCGGCTTGCGCCCGATTTTGTCCACGAAGAAAAAGGTAATCAGGCAGGCACCGATGCTGATACTGCCCGAAATCACGTTGATCGCGAGAGCATCGCTCTCGGAGAAGCCGGCGGCCTGCCACAGAACAGCGCCGTAGTAGAATACAACGTTAATGCCCACGAGTTGCTGCAGAACCGCCAGACCAACACCGACCCACACGATGGGCCGAACCATGCCGGTCTGTTTACTCAGCAGATCACGAAAGCGCGGCCGGTGGTGGTCGCTTGCCAATGAGTCGCTGATCTCCTTGGCCTTGGTTTCCGCCGTGCTGCGACCATAAAGCCGAGAAAGCACGGCGCTGGCCTTTTCGGTTTTGCCGGAGGCCACCAGAAAACGCGGGCTTTCGGGAATGCCCAGCAGGGCGAGGAAGAAAATCGAAGCCGGAATCAGTTCCATCCAGAACATCCAGCGCCAGGTATCATAGCCCATCCAGAACTCGGTGGTGGAGCCGCCGGCGAACTTGGCCAGAAGGTAGTTGCTGAAAAACGCGGCCGTCAGGCCGGAGATGATCGCGATCTGCTGTACCGACGTCAGCATGCCGCGATAGCGGGCCGGGGCCACTTCGCTGATATAGGCCGGTGCCATGACACTGGCGGCGCCCACGGCAAGCCCACCGATGATCCGGTAGATAACGAACTCGACCGTGCCGCCGGCGACGCCGGAGCCCCAGGCGGAGACGATAAAGAACACCGAGGCGGCGATTAGCAGTGCGCGGCGGCCGAAACGGTCGGCCATGCGGCCGGCAAAAAGCGCGCCGAAGGCACAGCCGAGAAGCATGGACGAAACACTGAAGCCGGTGCCGGCGCTGTCGGAGTTAAAAGCCTGTTGTAGACCGTCTACCGTGCCGTTAATAACGCCGCTGTCAAAACCAAACAGAAAGCCGCCGATGGTGGCAATGCAGCTGATCAGGACGACAAAAGCGGTACTCCCCTGTTCGGGGTGAGATTGAGTTGTCATGGAGCATACCTATTTTTGTTGGATCGAAGGCAGTTTATATGGCTTGTTATCGTTGAACCGGGTGCTGCCCCCATGTCGACTCTCGCCGCCGGCGCGCTCGGGCAAAGTTCTGGAAAGCCGCCGGCCAAGGGGTGCCTGCCGTTTATTATTACACCACGGCTCGGAACCGGGCTAGCTTATCAGGCCGGAGTAGGATACTCCAGTAGCCGCCGGTCCCTGTCGTACCTCCATGAAAAAGTGTCTTTAGAGGTGCCCTTAATAAAAAAAGGGCCGTGTTTCGTAAAACACGGCCCCTTAGCGGCTATTGCCTAGCGAGACGCTATCAACGCACGTAGCGGTTGATGATGTTCTCGTACAGTTCCTGCTGGCCGCTGATTTGCTTGGGCTCGCCTACCTTGTTGCCGATCTCGGCCAGTTGCTCCAGAGACAGCTTGCCCTGCTCGAACTCGGCGCCTTTGCCGCTATCGAACGAGGAGTAACGCTCGGCGCGCATCTTTTCCAACGGAGACTTCTGGATCAGGTCGTCCGCAATCAGCAGTGAGCGGGCGAACACGTCCATGCCGCCGATGTGGCCGTGGAAGGTATCGTTCAGGTCAGTAGAGTTGCGACGACGCTTCGCATCGAAGTTCACGCCACCGCCCTGGAAGCCGCCGTGACGCAGCAGAACCAACAGCATTTCAACGGTTTCGTTGATGTTGTAGGGGAACTGGTCGGTATCCCAGGAGTTCTGGTAGTCGCCGCGGTTGGCGTCGATGGAGCCCAGCATGCCGGCATTGGCCGCTACCTGCATCTCGTGGTCCATGGTGTGCTGGGCCAGAGTGGCGTGGTTGGTTTCAATGTTCAGTTTGAAATCCTTGTCCAGGCCGTGGTGACGCAAGAAACCGATGACGGTTTCGCTGTCGAAATCGTACTGGTGCTTGGTCGGCTCCATGGGCTTGGGCTCGATCAGGAAGTTGCCCTTAAAGCCATTGGCGCGGCCGTAGTCCCGAGCGATGGTCAGGAAGCGGGCCAGGTGTTCCTGTTCGCGCTTAATGTCGGAGTTCAGCAGGCTCATGTAGCCTTCACGGCCGCCCCAGAACACATAGTTCTCACCGCCGAGTTCGATAGTGGCATCAATCGCGTCTTTCAGCTGTGCGCCAGCGAAGGCGACCACGTCGAAATCCGGGTTGGTGGAAGCACCGTTCATGAACCGCGGGTTGGTGAACAGGTTGGAGGTGCCCCACAGCAGCTTTACGCCGGACTCTTTCTGCTTTTCTTTGGCCATTTCAACCCAGTTGAACAGACGCTTCTGGGTTTCCGCGCGGGAGTCAGCCTCTTCAATGACGTCCACATCGTGGAAGCAGTAGTAGGGGGTGCCCAGCTTGGTGAAGAACTCAAACGCCGCGTCCAGCTTCATGCGGGTGCGGGTCTCGTGGTCCTTGCCTTCGCTCCAGGGGAAGTGGAAGGGGCCGGGGCCGAACGGATCGTGACCGGCGCCGCAGAAGGTATGCCAGTAGCAGACGGCAAACTTGAAGTGCTCCTTCATGGTTTTGCCGGCGACGACCTTGTTCTCGTCATACCATTTAAAGGCAAAGGGGTTGTCGGACTCGGGCCCTTCGTATTGGATCTTGTCGACCCCCGGGAAGTACTCTTTATCACCTAGTGTAATGCTCATGGTAAAAACCTTTTTTGCTCTGTGTGGATAATGGATCGGGCCATGGCCAAATAAACAGGAGAGGCCCGGGTTTCTGATGTTGCTATTGGGCGTCGCTGAGGCGCCGCTCGACGGCTTCACGCCACTGGCCGTAGAGTTCCTGATACTGGGCTTGCAGCTTGGCCTCCGGCTCCAACACCGCTTTGCGGGTCAGGGTGCGGAAGACGTCCTCGCGGTTGGTGTAGAAGTCACAACCCCAGGCGGCCGCGCGGGCAACGCCGTCGGCACTGTCCGTCTGATACAGCTCCAGCGGCGCACCGGTCAGGTTGACGAAAGCGCTGCTGAAGATCGGGCTCAAGAACATGTTGCTGTGCCCGGCCCGAACTACACGGGTTTCCGCCCCCAGGCCTTTGATCAAGTCAAAACCCAGGTTCATGGCGTAGGCCACCCCTTCCTGGGTGGCGCGCGCCACATGGTTGACGCTGTGGCGGTTCAGGTCCAGGCCGTCCATCTGCGCGGACAACAGCTTGTTGCGCATGATCCGCTCGGCCCCGTTACCAAACGGATAGACGTTCAGGCCGTCACTGCCCGGGGCGACCGACTCGCCCAGCTCATTCAATTTCGGGTAGGACACATCGCCACCGGCGCTCAGTACGCCCCGCAGCCAGCTGTTCATGCGCCCGGCGCCATTAATGCAGGCCAGCAGGCCCCGGTGAACCTCGGCCTCGCCCTTGTTCACGTGCAGGAAGGTGTTGATGCGCTGGTCCGGGTCCGCAATGTTTTTGTCGGTGACCGCGTAAACCACCCCGGATGTGCCGGCGGTGGTGGCAACATCGCCCGGCTCGAGCACATTCAGGCTCATGGCGTTGGCCACTTGGTCACCGGCGCGGAAGGCTAGCTTGGCACCGGCGTTGATGCCCAGCTCGCGGGCGGCCTGCTCATTCACTTCGCCCTGCACGCCCAGGTTGGGGACTTGCCGGGCCAGCAGGCTGGGGTCGATGTGCCAGTGCTTGAGCAACTTGTCGGAGGCCTTGTTTTCGGAAAAGTCCCAGAATACGCCTTCGGACAGACCGGAGGCGGTGGTGGTGCACTCGCCGGTCAGCTTGTAAGCGATATAGTCCCCGGGCAGCATGATTTTGTCGATCCGGTCGTACAGCTCCGGTTCATTTTCCTGCACCCAGCGCAGCTTGGCGGCGGTGAAGTTACCGGGTGAGTTCAGCAGGTGTTCCATGCACCATTCCTGGCCCAGTTCCGCAAAGGCCTTCTCGCCCGTGTCGACCGCGCGGCTATCGCACCAGATGATGGAGGGGCGCAGCACCTTGCCGTCTTTATCCAGGGCCACCAAGCCGTGCATCTGGTAGGAAATGCCGATGGCGCCAATCTTGTCTTTGGCCTCCGGCTTGGTCTGCCACATCTGTTCGCAGCCCTTTTGAATCGCCTCCCACCAGTCTTCCGGCGCCTGTTCGGCCCAGCCGGACTGGGGAGCGTCAATGGTCATTTCCTGGGGCGGGTAGGTGGCATTGGCCACGCGCTCGCCACTGTCGCCGTCAATAACGGACAACTTGACCGAGGAACTGCCGATATCTAAGCCTAGAAAGTACATATGTGTGTCTCGTCTCATCTGCGTGTTGTCTGTTCGGTTGTCCCTTAGTTGCCTTATGGCTTCAGTTGCCTTGTGGCGTCGGGAGCCGCTTAGGGTTTACGTGACCAACTAATGGTATAGCAGCCCGCCTTTAGACGGGCAATTCCCGGCGCTTCTCCCCGGCGGTGGTCTCACTCTGGGGTGGCGCCGTGGATTCGCGCACGATCAGCCGGTGCTCGACAATCTCCGGCGCCTCTCCGATGTCACGGCCTTCAATGGCATTAAGTAGCCGGCGCATGGTGCGCTCGCCGATTTCCTCGGTGGGCTGCACCACCGTGGTCAGCGGCGGGTCCATGATGGCGGCGTAGCGAATGTCATCGAAGCCGAGCACGGAGACATCCTCCGGGACGCTTAAGCCGCTGCGCTTAATCTCATAAATACAGGCCATGGCCATTTCGTCGTTGGCACAAAAAATGGCGCTGGGGCGTTCCGCGAGGCTGAGCAGTTTGCGCGTGGCGCGCCGAGCGCCTTCAATGCTCTGGTCGCCGTTCACTACCCAGTCGCGGTGCTGGCCGAGGGGGCTGGTCTTCATGGCATCCCAGTAGCCCCGCTCTCGGTCCCGGGTCAGCAGAGAACCGCGCGAGCCGGTAATAAATCCAATGCGTTCGTGCCCCAGTTGAAGTAAGTAGCGTGTGGCTTCGTTGGCGGCCTGGCGGTTATCCACCCGCACACTGGGAATGTGGGCCAGCTCATCCGTGACGTTTTCACAGCCGAGCACAATGGGGGTGCGCCGGTCCTGGGTGGAATAGGCGCTGGCACTTGAGAAGGGCGAAGGGCTGGCGAGAATAATGATGCCGTCTGCCTCTTTGGACATCACCATTTTCAGGTAGTCATCCAGCTCCGGCAGGCTACTGGCGGTTTCCCGAATCAGAATCGAGTAGCCTTCTTCCCGAGCCACGCCATTAATGCCCCGCATAACGCCTTCCCAGAATGGCAGCCCCACCGATTGCAGCACCACCATTACCAGCCCGGTTTTGCCCCGGCGGAAGTTGCGCGCGAGCGCATTGGGGGCATAGCCGGTCTGCTCAATGGCGGACTGGACGGCGGCCAGGGTTTTATCCTTCACGTTCTCGGGGCTGTTCAGGCAGCGCGAGACGGTCGAGATGGAGACCCCGGCGATTTTGGCGACGTCTTTAATGGACATTTTTACAGAACACCAGTGGCTACCGGAATTGAGCCCTTCACAAAATCGAAACGTTTTCATTTGCAGACGCAAAACAGGCGCTCTACACTTGAAAATAGTATGCCGTGGCCTCCAGTGGTGATGCAAGTATTTTCTTTATCCGCCAAGAAGCGACAGGGCAAAGCCTCCCTTTGGTGCCGGCGGGTTTGCTGGGTTAAATTATGCAACCATCTGATTTATAAAGGGTTTTAAGGGCTTATGGCCGGGCGGGTAGCGAAAGGTGGCCCCCTGGTTATAAGAAATATGAATCCTTCGGGCTGAGGTTATGAAAAACGGGCAGAAGAGGAGTTTGGCGTGAAAACGTTTCCTTTCTGAGTGGATTTCAGGGGATGTGGTCTCGCCTAGCCGTGAGATCAGGGAGGAACGGGGCGTGAAAAGCGGGTGAGGGAAATTTAAAGGAGGCCGAGAGCGCGGCGGGCTAATTCGTCGCGTCGATTTCCATGTTATTCTAAAACCAAGTGCGTTCCGTAAAGTGTGTAGCTTAAACAGTGCCCAAGAAGTGGGAATGGGCATGGGAATGCAAGACCGAGTGAGACGATGGACACAGGATGAGTAGGAAACGACGAGCAGGAAAATCGACTAAGGTTACTATGAGAGACGTCGCCGAGCGCGCTGGCGTGTCCCTCATGACGGTTTCCAGGGTGTTGAACAACGAGCGGGTAGCGGCCGCCACGCGGGAAAGGGTGATGGAGGCTGTCGGCGCGCTTAATTACCGCCTCAACATCTCCGCCCGCAGCCTCTCCGGCACCCAGTCCTATGTGATGGGGTTCTTCTACGACAATGCGCTCGGTAACTACATCAGCCAGTACCTCATCGGGGTGCTCAAGCGCTGCAATGAATTGGGCTATCATCTGGTGTTGGAGTCCTGTGACTACGGCGAGCCGGATGTGGCGTCGGTCGTGGCGGAGCTGACCGAGCGCTACCGGCTCGACGGCATGATCATCCCGCCTCCTCTGTGTGAATACCTGCCCCTGCTGGATGCTCTGGATGACGCCGGCATTTGTTATGTTCGGCTGGGGCCGGGGCTGGCGCTATCCCGTTCTCCCTATGTATCGATCAACGACTCTCTAGCCACCTTTGAGATCACCGAGCACTTAATTGCCTGCGGCCATCGGCAGATCGGCTTTATCAAGGGGGACACTCGTCAGGGCGTTGCCCTGACACGCTTTGAAGGCTTTCGCGAAGCCATGGCCAAGCACGGGCTGGAGGTTAACCCTGATCTGGTCGCCGAGGGGCGGTTCGAGTTTGACGATGGCATGATCGCGTGCGAAAAAATCCTGGATTCCGGGGCCCCGGTCACGGCCATTCTTGCCAGCAATGACGACATGGCCAGCGCCGTGATTGCCGTGCTGCACCGACGTGGCCTGCGCGTGCCGGAGGATGTTGCCGTGGCGGGTTTTGACGACACCAGCCTCGCCACCTCCGTCTGGCCGCCGCTGACCACGATTCGCCAGCCTATTGATGCCCTGTCCTGCCAGTCGGTGGATTTGCTGATTGAGGCGGTCAAAATGGACGGCCCCGTGGGAGGCAACTTTCAAAAGTGCGACATTCTCGAGCACACCCTGATCGTGCGGGGGTCCACCACCGGAGCGGTGTAAATTACGGTCACCGATTTGGGCCTCTGCTCAAAAACCCCTTGCACTCGCTCGCGTAACCCTGAACAATTCCGGTTTCGGCGGGGCCGCCTCCGCCCGCACGACGTCGACCGAAGTTTGAGTGACCACAGCAAGGTGATCGATGAGTGAGCTTTACATACTGCGCAACCAGGAGGGGTATTTCCTGGGGAAGCAGAAAGACTGGCTGGATGGCCGCGACCGCGGCGCTTTGTACAAAACCCCCCACAAGGACGAAGCGGTTAACCAGATGGTGGAAATCAGCGCCCGGGACTTTGAGCAACGCATTCGAGTGCTCCCCTGTGAAGCGGACGAGAAAGGCCTGCCCACGCTGGCCCAGGATGATATGCCCGAGCCTCGGCCCAAGCGCAAACCCCCGGCGACCGAACGGGAGCCGGGTGAGCCCGCCCCCAATGAACAAGACTGACAGGCGGGCCCGTGCCGGGAGCGCCGCTGCAAGGCTGATTTGTTAAGGAGCGTCCCTTGTCCCATCCCAACCGCCTCCACGCCCTGCTGAGCCACTTCTCAGCTGACGCCAACCCGACCTTGCGGGGCATTCGCCGGGGCGTGGAGAAAGAGAGCCTGAGAGTGACCACCAGCGGCGAGCTGGCTCAGGACGAACATCCGAGCGGGCTCGGTTCGGCGCTGACGCACCCGCATATTACGACCGACTACAGCGAAGCCCTGCTGGAGTTCATCACCGAGCCTTTCACCAGTGTTTCCGCGCTGTTGGGACAGCTGGATGACATCCACCGCTACACTTACAGCGTGCTCAAAGACAACCTGCTCTGGCCCACTAGCATGCCCTGCGCACTCAAAGGGGAAGAGGGGATTCCGGTGGCTCAGTACGGTCGCTCCAACAGTGGCAAAATGAAAACCGTTTACCGCTGGGGCCTGGCTTACCGCTACGGCAAAATCATGCAGACCATTGCCGGAGTGCACTACAACTTTTCCCTCCCCGAGGCATTCTGGCGCGAACTGCAGTCCCAGGAGGGGGACACCCAGTGCCTGCAGGACTTCAAAACCGAGCGGTATTTTGACCTGATTCGCAACTTCCGGCGCTACTCCTGGCTGTTGATATATCTCTTCGGTGCGGCGCCGGCGGTCTGCCGCTCCTTTGTCCGTGGCCGCAAACACAAGCTGCAGCCCTTCCACGGCGATGAACACACCCTATACGCCCCTTATGCCACCTCTTTGCGTATGGGGGATCTTGGGTACCAAAGCGATGCCCAGCAACGGATGATTGTTTGTTATAACGACCTGTCCACCTACCTGACCACGCTGTGCGGAGCCATCACCCAGCCCCATGCGGATTATCAGGCGATTGGCCTGACCGATGCGGACGGTCGCTATCAGCAGCTCAACACCAGCCTGCTGCAGATCGAAAACGAGTTCTATAGCAGCGTTCGCCCCAAGCGCACTACTCGTCGTGGTGAAACGGCGTTACAGGCACTTCGCTTGCGCGGCGTGGAGTATGTGGAAGTGCGCTGTGTGGACCTCAATCCCTACGAGCCGCTGGGGATCAGCGCCGAGCAGATTCACTTCCTGGATGCGTTTCTACTCTACTGCCTGCTGGCCCCCAGCCCCCAAACCCACAATCAAGAATACCGCAACATTCAGGACAATCAGGCCCGCATTGTCTATCGCGGGCGAGAGCCCGGCCTGACCCTGCGCCGGGGAGAAGGGGAAGTGGGGATGGCCGAGTGGGCGCAGGCCTTGTTGGTGGATATGCGCGCTTGTGCGGGCCTGCTGGACCAGGCCGACGGCGACGGCCACTTCCGCCGAGCGGTGGATGCGCAGGAGAGTAAACTGGCCGATCCAGACCTGACGCCCTCGGCGCGAGTGCTTGAGGAAATGCGGCGCGAGAAATTGACCTTTTTCCGCCACGGGATGTCGATTGCAGAGCGCCATCGGGAGCAGTTCCTGAAGCGGCCGCTGGAGCCCGAAACACAAGCGCGGTTCGTGCAGATGGCGGCTCAGTCCCTGGAGGATCAGAAAGCGGTGGAGGCGGCCGACACCGGTAGCTTTGAGGAATACCTGGCAGCCTACTACACCCAGTACGAAGACTGTGGCTGTGCCGAGTCGACGCGCTAGCGCTGAGCCATGTTGTCTAGCGCTGGACAACACTGCCTAGCGCTGGACAACAAAGTTGCGAAACACCAAATCGGTGACGATGCCCTCGCGCCCCTCTTCCTGAGCCAGGGCTTCATTGGTTTCACTAAGCGCCATTTGCCGAAGCTGTTCGCGCCCCGCTTGGGTATTCACCGTTTCCTCGCCTTGGCGGCTGAACAGCATGACCATTTTGTGGCGGATCAGCGGCATGTGGTGGCGGATAATCGCCGCATCGGAGCCGTCTTCCACCCGAACGGAGATTTCGGCCCGGAGGTACTTCAGCCGACCGGGGCCGCCGTAGTTCACCACCAGCGGCTGGCTGAGGGGGACGTAAATCTGACCTTCCGCTCCCTCTTCTTCCTGGGCCATCGCACTGAAGGCCAAACCGAGGGTGAGGAAAGCGAGCGCGAGGGCGGGCCAGCCAAAGCGGGTAAAGGCATAGCTACGCGTGAAATACTGGATTTTTAACATAGGGGCTATCCGTTAATCGCTCTGGCCGTTAATCGCTACCGGTCATTAATCGCTACTGGCGCGCCGTTAATCGCTACAGACGGGCCGTTGACCGCTCCAAGCACGCCGTGAATCGCTCCAGCCGTGTGCACTAGGCGGTAGCGCAGCCGGTGCGTTTTTGCGTACCATTGTAGTCTAACAGCCATAAGAGAGCAGACTATGCCATTGACCGTTCGTTTCACCAACCTTTTGATTGTGCTTGCCGTCTTGGTCATGATGGCTGTGGCGCTGTATATGGAGCACGCTATAGGTTTGGAACCCTGTCCGCTGTGCGTTAGTCAGCGTATTTTCGTGATTCTTGTCGGTTTTTGGGCGCTGCTGGCATTTTTACACCACCCCGGGCGGTTTGGCCGAGCCGTTTACGGTACCCTGGGGCTGTTATCCGCCGTGGCCGGTGCTGCGGTTTCCAGTCGCCAGCTGTGGTTGCAAAGCCTTCCCGCGGATGAGGTTCCCGCCTGTGGCCCCGGGGTAGAATACATGCTCGATACCTTTCCTCTGATGGATGCCTTGCGGGTAATGTTGACCGGAGACGGCAACTGCGCGGAAGTGGCCTGGGAGTTGTTCGGCATCAGCATCCCGGGCTGGACACTGATCGGTTTTATTGGGTTGGCACTGCTGAACCTCTGGCAAGTGCTGCGTCGGCGCTAATGGTGCTGAGTGATTAATTTTCTGTGTTGTAAGGACTTGGTATGTTAGATAACTGTAAAGATGCAAAAGAGCGCTGGGGCGGCGTCAGCACCATTATCGACCGCTGGCTTGAAGAACGACGCAAAATGCTGGTGAGTTTTTGCGAGCTTAGTGCGCTTAAGGCACCGAAGGCCGACGAGGAAGTCCGCGGTGGCAAGCTACGGCATTTGTGTGAAATTCTGGTGGATTACGTCTCTGCCGGCCATTTTGAAGTGTATGACCAACTGATTAAGGAAGGTCGTGAGTTCGAGGATGAAGAGGCGCTCAAGGAAGCCAGCAAGTTGTTCGCAATTGTCGATCAGACCACTCAGGAAGTGCTCGATTTCAATGATAAGTACCTGGAAACCGACGACCTGGAAACGTTGGACCGGGACTTGTCCTTCCTGGGGGAAACCCTGGAAACCCGCTTTACCGCCGAGGACCGGATGATTGCGGTGCTCCATACCGCACACAAGGACCTGGTGGCCTGATAGCGCGGCGACCCGATCGCCGCTTTGCGTGAGTGAGGCACAGCCTTCATGGGTCATTCATATACTCTTGTCCCCAGAGCACTTCGGCTTCCCCCGAGCCTTGCGGCTTTGGTGTTTACGCTGGGGGCCCTTTCCGGGTGTGATCGAGGCGCAGAGCCCAGTGCCAGTCTTGAGGTGGCGGCCAGAAGCGTCCAGACCGGTGCCCTCTCCTGGGATGGCGAGTGGGCCGTCGTCGGCTCCGGTTACCAGGGGGGAAGCCTCTGGCGGCTCGACTCTCGAGAGCGCCTTTACGGCTGGAACCATAAGGCGGACACTTATACGCTGCTAACCACCGCCAGCTTCTCCCCGCAGAATGACTATGCGCTCACCACCGATGAACGTACCCTCGTATTGTGGAGCCGTGAGACCGGTCAAGCGCAGCAGTATTGGAGCAGCCCGGCGGAGATTCTCGCCAGCCAGTTGGGCCCCGCAGGTGAACGGGCACTGCTCGGATTGGCCGATCACCGAGCGTCGCTGTACAACGTGCGGCGCGGCGGCATTGTGCGCAACCTGGCCCACAGTGACCGAGTGGGCGCCGTCGCCTTGAGTGAGGACGGGGAGCGGGCGCTGACCGGGTCGGATGCGGGTACCGCCACGCTGTGGAATGCTCGCACCGGTGAGCCTCTCGCGCATCAGCAGCATGAATCCCCCATCGAACTGGTTGCCATGGCGCCCGGTGGCGACCTTCTGCTTTCCTCGGGCCGGTACGAGCGTGCGAAGCTCTGGCAGCCCAACGGCGACATGGTGTGGGAACTGCCTCTCGATGAGGAGCATGTTCGTCGGGGAGCGCAGATCACCAGTGCCCGCTTCAGCGATGAGGGCACCTGGCTCTTAACAGGGCAGCCTACCGGGCGGATTGATTTGTGGGACCTGGAGGAACGTCGGTTGGCCTTCAGTTGGCGATTGCCCAAGCGCAAGGCGTTCCATCCGGTGTCGGTGTCCGTGGTGGACTTGGCGTTTACCGATAACCCGGACCTCTATCGCGCACTCAGCTCCGACGGATTTGTGCACGAGCTCACATATTGAGGAAAACGGATCAGATCACTAGCCAAAAAAAAGCCGCTCCGATGAGCGGCTTTTTTTTGTTTCGGTTAGCAAGACGTTTATTCGTCGTCGCTATCCGACTGGGGCGCCTGGTCACCCGAGGTGTCGCCCTCTTCAATCTCCAGCAGCTCGACTTCAAAAATCAGAGCGGAATTGGGCGGAATTGGGCCATTACCACCGGGGCCATAGGCCAGGTCGGCGGGAACGTACAGTTCGTACTTAGAGCCTACCGGCATCAACTGAAGCCCCTCGGTCCAGCCGGAAATAACGCTGTTCAGAGCGAAAGTGGCGGGCTGGTCGCGGTCGTAGGAGCTATCAAATTCAGTGCCGTCGAGCAGGCGTCCGCGGTAGTGCACGGTCACCGTGTCATCCGCGCTGGGCTTAGCGCCTTCGCCCTCTTCAAGCACCTTGTACTGCAGGCCGCTTTCGGTTTCCTGGACGCCTTCTTTCTCCGCGTTCTCTGCAAAGAATGCCTCGGCTTCCTTCTCGTTCGCTTCAGCTTCGGCTTCCTGCTCCTTCTCGCGGCGCGCCATTTCCTGCTCTTGGAACTGCTGCATCACCTCGCGCATTTCTTCTTCGCTCAGCTTCGGCTCATTCCCGTCACGCTTGTCGCGCAGCGCCTGGGCAAAGGCTTCCGGCTTGATGGTCACGCCACCTTGCTCGAGGTTTTCGGCCAAATTGGTGCCGAAAACGTAGTTGACCTTCTCTTCCAGGGTTTCCAGCTTAACGGATTCCTGTTCTGGCTCGGACTGGCTGCAGCCGACCATAAGGGCGGTAGCGCCGAGTAGTCCAGCGAGTATTCGTACATTGCGTTTCATGCGTTGCACCTTCTTTTATAGTGGTTTATCAGTCTGCCCAAGTCGCAGGCCTTCTATTTCAGGCGCTCCATGGTAACCCAAGTGAGCGGCGAAATGGGCCCTTTTTGCGGTGGGAATCCCCCGTTTGGGACCCAGTTGGTCCACAAATGCGGCTTAAGGTTCCGCAAACGGCGTCAAACCCTCGAATTTTTTGCCAAACGCGCGTAAATTACTGTGCTGCCATACACATTTTTGCCAGACGATACTACAATAACCTCAGGTGTTTCCGCTGGTAATCGTTCACTCTCCAACTGCACAGGAATCTCACTATGGCCGCCAAGAAAAAAGCTACCGTCAGCGTGACCGACCTAGAGAAGCAGGTCGAAAAAGTCCAGGGGCAGCTGGACCAGGCTCGCGCCAAGAAACTCACCCAGGCCGAGAAAGATGTCGCCAAGGCAAAAAAAGCCTTGGACACGGCCAAGCGTAAGCTGAAAACGCTTAGAAACAAGAAGGTCGCCGCGGGCAAAGTGAAATCCAAAACCGCCGCTTCCCGCCAGCGTCTGAGTAAGGCCACTGAAGCGGTCGCCGCTCAGCAAAAAATAGTTGATAGTGCTCAGACGACGCTAAACGAAGCCAAGGAGGTACACGCCGCCGCTAAGGCCGACAAGAAGCAAGCAGATCAGTTGGCTCGCGAAATCAAGAAGACCACCAAGGCAATTGAGAAAAAGCTAAAGAAGAAGGCCGCCAGTAAGCGGGCCACCCGTAAAAAGGCATCCACCAAGAGCACCGGGGCAAGTAAGAAGACCGCCTCGAAGAAAGCGGCTGCCAAGAAGACTACGGCGAAGAAGGCCACAGCGAAAAAAGCCACCGCAAAAAAGGCCACGGCTAAGAAGACAACCGCGAAAAAAGCCGCGACCACAAAGGCCGCAGCGAAAAAAGCTGGTGCTAAGAAAACCACGGCCAAGAAAGCGTCGGCGAAGAAGGCTGCGAGTAAGGCTACGGCCAAGAAGAAAACCGCCGCCAAAAGAACGCCCGCCAAGAAGGCACCGGCCAGCAAGCGGGCTAGCGGCACCCCTTCCGCCGACGCGGCGGCTCAGAGCAAGAAGCCCACTCCCACGGAAGAGCCGGCTCCCAAGGCCGCACCCAAACCCTCCGAGCCGGCCACGCCTGCCCCGGGGTCCGCGAGCGAAAGCGACGCGGGAGTTGATCGCAACCCCGAAGCGCCGCCGGTAGCTCCGGAGCGTCCGGTTCCGCCGGCACCCGGGCACCAAGGTACTCACTTGGTAGAGCCCGAAGATAAGGACAAGCCCAAGGCCGAACCGGTATCGGATCGGCCATCCTCCGGTAGCCTATTTGGCCGGGACTTCTTCAATAGTGATGACAAGTTCTAAGCGGCCCCAGGGCTGATAGCAAAAGCGGGAGGCTCTCGCCTCCCGCTTTTGCGCCCAACGTAACGGCGTCAAATCCAACACGTCGTGCCGGATGGGGACTTGATGTTGGAGGTACGCTAGGCTGCTTCCTGTCACGAGTGCGCCCCTTCCTCTTTGTCGCCCACCGGCCCAGGACTGCCGTTTACATCGCCGCGGCCGCCACCCCACCTTTGCCTTCCAGCCAACCGAAGCACATGTTTCGACTCTCTCGAACAAAACGTTAGATTTTTTGAGCTTTTTACTTGGCCAAAAACCCTCTTAAATAACCTCAACTAATCCAAAAACCTTGAGGTAATCAACATGGCCAGATCGCGGACGCTCGATTCCTCTCACGCAGAGCCAAACAACCTATCCACCGGTAAAGTCGCTGTCGTAACGGGAGCGGCGGGTGGTATTGGTGCATCCATTGTCCGGCAGTTGGCGGAGGCTGGCCACATCGTCGCGGCCGTGGACCGAAATTCAGAAGCGCTACAGACGATGATCAATGAGCTACGTGATCAGGGTTTAAGCGTTTACGCATTTATCGTTGACATCGGTTCCAGCCAGGGTGTGGAAAACTTCGTGAACGATGTTGAGCATGCGCTTGGCCCTATCTATTACTTGGTCAACGCTGCGGGAATCCTCCGTACAGGCCAAATCACCGATATGGCCGACGACGACTGGGAAACCACTATGCGCGTCAACACCTCGGGCGTTTTCTGGGTATCGCGTGCCGTTAGTCGTCGTATGTTGGCGCGTGGAGGGAAAGGCGCACTGGTTACCGTGGCGTCTAACGCCGCGTCAACGGCGCGCCTGGAGATGGGCGCCTATGCGGCTTCAAAGGCTGCTGTTATTGCGTTGACCAAATGTTTGGGTTTGGAGCTGGCTAAGCACGGCATACGGTGCAATATCGTTTCTCCGGGCTCAACCGAAACCCCCATGCTGAGCTCGTTAACTGGCGCCGGCAACACAACATCGTCCATACAGGGCTCACAGGAACGTTACCGGGTGGGAATCCCCTTGGGGCGTGTGGCCCGGCCGTCCTACGTGGCCGATGCAGTCATGTTTTTGTTATCGGATCAGGCTCGCCACATCACAATGGAAACCTTGACCGTCGATGGCGGGGCGACACTTGGCGTTTGATCGTTAAATCGGTAGACGACAGAATCGAGCAGCATGGGCCACTTAGAAAAGGGGCGTTGGATCGTCAGCCCGCTTCGCAGCCGTCTTGGCGGTGCAAGTCCATGGGTTGGTTCCGTTGGGACCTGAGCATGCCTTTGCGTCTACCCATGACCGAGACCGTTTCAGCAGGTCGTGCCCATAAGTTTCAGCCGCAAGCCCCCGCCGCTCTGATAGGGCTTTAAGTGCCCTGGGGGAGACGATCGCCGAATCCTGGCACGCGCGTATCCATGAATTCGTAAATTGGAACCTGTGGGATGCCACAGTTGAAGATTATTGGGAGAAAGGTAGATTAAACGACTGAGAAGGCACGCCGGGGGCATGAGTGCATTTGGCAATGTAAAGCGGTGAGCCTGCGCTAGTTGGACAGTCGATCATAGCTGAAAGAAAGTGCGACTAGGGGCTCCTGAGGCATGCGGTCATGTGCTAGCCAGTTAGTTCAAGCCTTTATGTGACAGAAGTACCGACGCTGGGATCAGCAGCAAACTTTTAGGAGAATTCGATGAAAAACGTTCTACAAATCAATAGCAGTATTCTAGGAGAGCACTCCGTCAGTAAATCGTTAAGCGACTATGCTGCAGACTTGCTGAGCCAGCACCGAGGCGCAAAAATTACCATCAGGGAAACGGGCGGGTTACCGCATTTGACTGGCGAAACGCTTGCCGCGTTCTCGAACACTTCTGAGGCCCTTGATGCTGAAGGAAAGGCCCTGGTTGAGACCTCCAATGAGCTAATCGACGAGGTGAAAGCTGCCGACACCATCATTCTAGGTGTGCCAACCTATAACTTTTTTATACCCTCTCAGCTTAAGAGCTACCTTGATTTTATCGCTAGAGCGGGGGTAACCTTCAAGTACACGGAAACTGGCCCGGTTGGCCTTCTGGACGATAAGACGGTGTATGTTATAAATGCTTCGGGTGGCGTGTATCATGCGACTGGAGAAGACTTAGTCGGTCCCTATATCGAGAAAATAATGGGGTTTATAGGAATACAGGATGTCCATTTTGTGCGCGCCGAAGGCTTGGCGTTGGACCAGGGAGCGAATAAAGAGAGCATAATTACCCAGGCAAAAAATCGTTTGAAGGAAATGTTGGCGGTTGATGAGGTTACTGCGTAACGACTAACCTTACTTGGTTCGACCCATTAACCCGGCCATGACCAGTGTCGGGTTAATGGCTATTGTCACGCTTAGTGAAACAGTGCTTCTCTATTGGCTGGAGAGGGTTGGCGAGGCTACCGGATGCGGCTACGAAGACGGTTTTACCAATAACTACCTGGCTCCAAAAAGCCGGAGCGACCTTTCCGCTCCGGGTTTTAAAACGCCTCTTCAGGCGAGGGCCGCCGCTGTGGAACGGCTCTCGACCCTAGTCCTTTCTAGTGCTTCATGGATACCGAAAACCAAGTTCTCGGTGGTGGAGAAGTCTATACATTTATCGGTGATCGAAACGCCGTAAAGTAGGTGTGTTTGGCCGCAGGAGAATGGTTGGTTGCCAGAATGAAGACTGCTTTCGATCATCAAGCCCTTGATTGAGCGATTGCCCTCGATAATCTGTCTCACTATATCGGCTGCTACGGTAGGCTGGTTTTTGTGGTCTTTTTTTGAATTTCCATGACTACAATCAATCATAATACTAGGCCGGAGACCGCTTCTGGCTAGCTGCAACTCGCACTCACGAACGCTAGCCGGATCATAATTTGGGCTTTTTCCGCCACGCAGTACAATATGAGAATTTTCGTTTCCCTTGGTTTGTACCACTGAGGCTCGACCAAATTCATCCACGCCCAAAAACGAGTGGGGAGAGGCGGCGGACTTTATGGCGTTAATAGCCACGTCCAGGTTACCGTCAGTACCATTCTTGAAGCCTACAGGAGAGGACAAGCCGCTTGCCATTTCCCTGTGCGTTTGCGACTCGGTGGTGCGAGCGCCGATGGCGGTCCAGGAAACGAAGTCCTGAATATACTGAGGAACAATAGGGTCAAGTGCCTCGGTTGCTATCGGAAGTCCTATTCTGGTAATTTGTCTAAGAAGTGCTCGCGCCGTGTACAATCCCTCTTCTACCTCAAAGGTTCCGTCGAGATTGGGGTCATTAATTAGACCTTTCCATCCGGTAGTGGACCTAGGCTTCTCAAAGTAAACTCGCATAACAACGAGTATCGTTTTCTGTACTTCTTGGGCCAGCTTAGCCAATCGGTTTGCGTAGTCCATTGCCATTTCTGGATCGTGAATGGAGCAGGGGCCAACAATGAGAACAATCCGGTGATCATCTCCATTCAGTATATCGACAATCGATTTTCGGGACTGGTCGATAAACTCAGCCAGATCGTTGGTCATGGGAACTCTACGGTGTGCCTCCTCCGGAGGTATAATGGGGCGGCACGCGCTCACATTGATATTTTCTACCGTTCTTCGATTTGCCACAGAATTTTCCTCGCTCGATTAAATGATACTCGGTGAGACCTGCAGCATTTGCCTTCAGGCCTCGCACCAGGCGAAAGCGAAGGTTATTAACGCTCATGCCCTGAGGCGTCATCATGGCACGCACCCAGTCATAGTTCAGCCTGTTGAATCAAACAGGTAGCATGAGTCCAAGGGGATTCTGCGGCGGGAGGGAAATTAAATAGCGGGTATTGGAATGTGAGTATGCCGGTCCTCTAGTGCAATAACGGATAAAACTTCGGAGTTAGGGTGCAGTAATGCTGTCGGAGAAACCTCATAAGCTAATTTCAATTAGCCCCTTTTTTGAAGCAATAGATACTGCATGCTGACGATTTGCTGCGCCTAGCTTTTGAGTGGCATTGTTTAAATGAAACTCTACGGTTCTCTCCTTTATTTCCAAAATCATTGCGATTTCCCATGTGGTTTTTCCCTGGCACGCCCAGAATAGGCACTGCCTCTGACGTTCCGAAAGCGTTACTTTCTTCTCGACTAAATATTCATCTTCCAGAACGAGAATATAGCGCTCAAACAAATGCATGGCGAACATATTCGCGTAGGGCAGTGCGTTATCCAGCAACTTAATTCCTTCCTCTCCTTCAGTATCTATAGCAAGGCTAAGGACAGCAATGTCTCCAGATACCGAGTGGATAGGAACACTCAGTCCATTAACCAAGCCGTGCTGGGTTGCCTGCTGCATGAGTAATTGCTGTTCGGCGGTTTTGAACTGGTCCAGAGTCATAAGATGACTCCAGTAGATAGGTGCATTCTTTGCGATAATATACGATACGACGGGATCAGTTCGCTGCCGGCTCTTTTCCGTGTACAGCTTCATCCACTGATCGGGGTAATTAGTCAGGATATTTATATTCGGTGTCGTACTAAGGGAACGGAGAGAGATGACCCCCATTAAATACCAAGGGGTGTTAACCAGTCGACAAAAATCACCACAAACTGACTCTAAATCTTCCTTTGTTTGGGAGCGTTCAAGGTCCGAAACAAGGCCACGCAATCCGGAAACTTCCATAAGTAACTCAAACTAGTTTTAACCAGAAGAGTACGGGCAAAGCAGCTGAAACCCCAAGCGGTGCTCGACTCCGCGTCCATAACTAAATCATAGAATACAAAATCTACGAAAGAGTTATTATGGACGTACCTCCAGAAACCTGTCAACCCTACCTATAAATTTCCAATCATTGCGTTAGTAACGTCAACGCCTTGCAGTGCAGATATGCGGAATTATGCGCAGCACTTTGTTAGTAGGCTGCATGCTCCAAAGACGATACATCCATGTATGACCCTTCCTGTCCGTCGCCCGTAGGTTCGAAAATTTCCTGATATCGGCTCCAGTAAAGAAGAGTTATCTGCCACTTCTGCTCTCTCAAATTGAACGATTTTATCGCATTGAAGGAAATTGGGGTCGTCTGCAACCCGCAAGAATTTAAAGACCCTGTCGAATATAGCAGCTATCTCAAAGAAGCCGGCTTGTTTAGCCTACTGAAACCAAGTAGCAAAGCATAAAAGCTTGGTGGGCTTATGACTTATCGTCGATGGCCGGCCTGGAGTGCGAATGCTTTAGGTCGACAATTTTTGACGAAAGCGCATGAGCGCGGCGACGCCATGATAATGACGGCAATGGGTAGTACGGCTGTTTGGCGTGACTTGCTTATACCGATGAATATCATCAACAACTTTCTAAGGAGAGCCACCTTTATGTCGAAAATACCTTCAATTGCACCGTACCCCGTGCCTGGGAACGTCACAACCAATATCGCTAAGTGGAACGTGGATCCCGATCGTGCCGTGCTGCTTATACACGATATGCAGAACTATTTCCTTCGGCCCTTTCCAAGAAACACCGCTCCCCTTGTGGATATGGTAAAGAACGCGGCTCGGTTGAGAGACGCCTGCTCAATTGCGGAAATACCGGTTGCCTACACTGCACAGCCGGGAAGCATGACGAGTGAACAGCGTGGATTGTTGAAAGATTTCTGGGGATCTGGCATGACCACCGCACCCGAGGAACGAGAGGTTACTCCATCGCTCGCGCCGAAATCAGGTGACTGGATGATAACCAAGTGGCGATATAGCGCATTTGTTAAAACAGACTTGCTGAACAGGATGCGGGAAGCCGGACGCGATCAATTAATAATCTGTGGTGTTTATGCCCATGTTGGAGTATTGGCGACCGCCTTGGATGCATTCTCTCACGATATCGAGCCTTTCATCGTATCTGATGCGACAGGGGATTTTTCTGAAGAAGATCATGCCATGGCACTGGAGTATGCCTCACTTCGGTGTGCTTACGTGACTACGGCCGCTCAAACGCTAACACAGCTGGAGATGAAACATGAACCCGAACTATCGTGATGGACCCTCTTCCATAGAGTCGTTGCTTGGTTCATGTCCACCAAACTTTGCCGTGCTTTACCGTCCCGAAGTGTCGGGACCGGATAGAGTCGATATTCTTACGGGAAAGTTCTCCGAGCATGAGTCTTTAGCCAGTGTTGAACTATCAGAGCCCAATGACAAAGGCGGAAAGGATCGCCATGAGCAGTTTATTCTCATTCCTTATAAACAAATTGGTGAGCGCGGCCTTGAAGCCAAAGATGACGGTTCTGAATTGCTGGTAATGGATGTTGATCACCAAAGCTGCATGTCAAAAGCTGATGTGTTGGCGGCAATTCCCGGCATAGATATGCCGCTTTCCAATGCTAAGTTCGATATGGGAGATGACGATTACGCCAAAACAGTGAGTGAGATCCTTCGAAAGGAGATCGGTGAAGGAAAAGGCGCGAGTTTTGTTATTCAACGGTCCTTTACCGGTAACTTCCAAGACTACTCAGTTGCAGGCGCCTTGGCGATCTTCAAGAATCTGGTGGCTAAGTCTTCGGGCTCCTACTGGACGTTCATCGCTTATACCGGTGATAGAGTTCTGGTGGGTGCAACTCCGGAGCGTCATATTACGCTCAACCAGGGCGTGGCGGTTATGAACCCGATTAGCGGAACCTACCGGTACCCCGCTTCGGGGGCGAAGTTGTCAGAAGTCTTGAGCTTTCTGGGAGATAGAAAGGAGGCTGAAGAGCTCTATATGGTGCTTGATGAAGAGCTTAAGATGATGGGGCGAATTTGCGAATCCGGTGGCGTGGTAGAAGGGCCATGCCTAAAGGAAATGGCGCATGTTGCCCATACAGAGTACTACATCAAGGGCACTTCGTCGGTCGGACCTCTCGAAATACTGAGAGAAACGATGTTTGCCCCTTCGGTGACGGGCAGTCCCATAGAAAGTGCCGCAAGAGTGATCCGTGCGTACGAGCCTGCCGGGCGGGGGTATTACAGCGGTGTGGCTGCACTTATAGGAACGGATAACGGCCAGCGAACATTGGACTCGTCCATTCTGATTCGCACGGCCGACATCAATAGGGAGGGACGCCTTCGGTTACAGGTGGGGGCGACCTTGGTGCGTGGATCAACTCCGTTGGCCGAGGCCGAAGAGACAAGAGCGAAGGCAGCTGGCGTTCTGTCGGCAATAGGGATTCACTTAGGCGGGAGCTTTGGTAATCGCCCCGAAGTTGTCGAGCTTCTAAACGAGAGAAACAACTCCATTGCCCCATTTTGGTTATCGGAACGAGCCAGCAGGGCTTCCGAGAACGCCAAGTTTTCCGGAAAAAAAGTGCTGGTAATTGACGCTGAAGATACTTTCTCGGCGATGATCAAACACCAGCTGACATCATTGGGGTGTAAGGTCGAGGTACGAAAATTTGATGAGAGCCTCCCGATAAACCGTGAACATGATCTCGTTCTAATGGGACCTGGTCCCGGGGATCCCTCGGATCTAGCTGACCCAAAGGTGGCGCGCCTTCACTCTACTATCAGGCGCTTTCTGAAAACCGGTCAGCCCTTCGCGGCGGTCTGCCTAAGTCATCAAGTATTGTCACTCATTCTTGGACTCGATGTCGTCCGACGCAAGGATCCCAATCAGGGCGTGCAAAAACCCATCTCGTTGTTTGAGCGTACCGAGACCGTTGGTTTTTACAACACATTCGCCGCCCGGCTATCCAAGAACCAGTTTTTGCTGCCAGGTGGGCGGCTAACTGCAGAGGTCGCGCGAGATGCGTCATCCGACGAGGTACATGCTATTCGAGGGCCAGGTTTTTACAGCGTGCAGTTTCATCCTGAATCGATCTTAACACTCGATGGGGTTCGAATTTTCGAAAGCATTCTCGCGCATGTACTGGAGTCCCAGCCGAGCGATAGGGCTGCCCTAAACAGCGTGGCGTGAGCACATAGAATTGAGGATAAATGTATGGAAATTCTGATAGCAGGCGGAGGCATAGGTGGCCTCGCAGCCGCGATTGCCTGCGCTAATGCGGGTCATGAGGCAATCGTACTGGAGCGAAATCGGGAGTTTACCGAAATTGGCGCGGGAATTCAGTTGGCGCCTAACGCCTTTCATGCGCTGGATCATCTGGGGGTTGGTTCGCGGGTCAAGGAACTGGCGGTTCCCGTTGATGAATTGCGCTTAATGGACGGCCCGTCGGGGTCGACCATCACGCAACTGGCGCTAGGGAAGGAGTACGAGGCTGTATTTGGGAACCCCTACATGGTGGTTCACCGGACCGACCTATACCACTCGCTCCTGGACGCTTGCCAAGCCAATTCCGCCATTAAGCTCGTAACGTCATGTTCCGTCGTGGGATACAGCCAGGGTGCGACGTATGCGCAGGTAAATCTCGAAGGAGGGGAAAACATCCGTGCGGACGCGGTGCTGGGAGCAGACGGTATTCGCTCTTCCATTCGAAGGCAACTCGTGGGCGACGGTGATCCGAAGGTATCCGGTCACACCATTTACCGATCCATTGTACCGATGGAAAAGGTCCCCGAAGACCTTCGATGGAATGCAGTCACTCTTTGGGCCGGGCCCAAGTGGCACTTCGTTCACTACCCCATCGCCAGCGGAAAGTACATGAACCTTGCGGCCACGGTGGACAATCAAGCGACCAAACCCGTGGTAGGGAAGCCGGCTTGCGCCGACTCCGTCAAGGAGTTGTTTGGCGGACTGGATCGCCAGGCCAAGCGCCTGATCAATCTTGGTGAAGGCTGGAAAGAGTGGGTCCTTTGTGATCGAGACCCAATCGAATGCTGGACTGATGGGCGGGTGGCCTTGCTTGGGGATGCCGCCCACCCAATGCTCCAGTATGCGGCACAGGGTGCCTGCATGGCACTGGAAGATGCCGTGCTTCTCGGCGAGCTTTTGAAGGAGGCGGCGGCCGATAGTGTGGCGGCCGCCTTGACTCGCTACAACTTGATCCGGAAGGACAGAACCGCCGATGTAGTGCATGCCGCAAGGTACATGGGGGCGCAGATATATCACGCCTCTGGAGACTTGGCAGTTAATCGAAACGCTACCTTCGCCTCCATGACGCCCGGTGACCTGCATTCGGTACTCGACTGGTTGCACGGTGCCAGGCCGCCCTTTATCGGAGACCGCGAACAGCGCAGTGAAGCCGAGGCTGCAACCGGAAAAACCCAAAGATCGTCACTTAACGCAGTGGCTTAAAGAACCATTAACGAAACAATGTGAGAAGAGGAAATAAGTGCTATGTGTGGAATGACCGGATGGATGAGTTTTGCAAGAAACCTGAGCAACCAGCACAAAATCGCCCAGGCCATGACAGACACCTTAACCAGCAGAGGTCCTGACGCGGAGGGAGTTTGGTTGGACGATCACATCGCCCTGGGTCACCGCCGCTTGTCGGTGATCGACTTGGAAGGGGGTGCCCAACCGATGACAGTCAGCGATGCCAGCGGGCCGAGGGCTGTAATCTCTTATACTGGAGAGGTGTATAACTATCGAGAGCTACGGGACGAACTCATGGAGCTGGGCTACAGCTTCAATACCAAGAGTGATACAGAAGTGGTTCTGACCGCTTATTTGGCGTGGGGAGATAGTTTCGCCGAGCGCCTCAATGGCATCTACGCCTTCGCCATCTGGGATGTCAAGCTTCAAGAGCTTCTTCTTGTTCGAGACCGGATGGGTGTTAAGCCTCTCTATTACTATCCGCTGGACGACGAGATCCTGTTTGCCTCCGAGCCCAAGGCCATACTGGCCCACCCTGATGTGGAAGCCGTAGTGGATGTTGAGGGCCTTCAGGAAATTTTCAGCATTGTGAAAACGCCCGGCCACGCCATATTTCAGGGCATGTTTGAGCTAAAACCCGGCACCATTCTGCGCTGCGGTCGTACCGGTACGAGTGAACACCGTTACTGGTCCCTAGAAGCGAAAGAGCACACCGATGATCTACCCAATACCATCGGCAATATTCGCGATCTAATGGTTGATATTGTCGACCATCAGGTAGTGGCGGATGTGCCGTTGGGGACTCTGCTATCGGGAGGTCTGGACTCAAGCGCTATTACCGTTCTTGCCGCGAACGCACTGAAAGAAAAGGGCGCTACCGATCCATTCCTGGCTTTCTCAATCGACTTTGACGGCTATGAGGAGCAGTTCTCTTCGAACGTACAGTGGGAAGATCCCGATACGCCCTTTGCGGTTGAGGTGGCCAAGCAGGTCAACGCTGAGCACATCAACGTCATGCTGAACAATGACGACATCATGGATTCTAAGACACGCAGAGCCACGCTGAAGGCTCAGGACTTGCCCATATCAACGGGGGACATGGAGTATTCGCTTTACCTATTGTGTAAATCAGTGAAGGACCAGGTGACGGTGGCGTTATCCGGAGAGGGTTCTGACGAGCTTTTCGGTGGCTACACATGGTTCCACGACCCTGAAGCCGTCGCGCTGGATTCGTTCCCCTGGCATCACCCGTTTGAGAAGGCTGGCGGAATTGGGGCGCTTCAGTCACTCGGCCTGTGGGACTCACTGAATCTGGGCAGCTATATCGAGAGCCGCTATCAGGAGGCGGTAGAGGAGATGCCCCGGCTGGAGGGGGAATCTGATGCGGAGACACGCATGCGCCAGATTAACTACTTGAACCTGACCCGGTGGGAGAACTTCCTTCTTGATCGTTCAGATCGTATCAGCGGCGCCGCCGGCCTGGAAATCAGGGTTCCCTTCACCGACCACCGGCTGGTTGAGTACGTCTTCAACACGCCCTGGGCAATGAAGAGCTACGACGGACGTGAGAAAAGCTTGTTACGCGAGGCCATGCGCGGGTTGGTTCCTGACTCCGTGCTGGATCGGAAGAAGAGCCCGTACCCTTCAACTCAGGACCAAGGGTACGAGCTCGCTCTACGTGAACGGGTCAAGTCCATCCTTACCCCGGACTCACCGGTGTTGAAGCTGATTCCCAGAAGCCATATTCAAAAAATGCTCGATGCTCCCCAGGGTGCCTATTCGGTAGGCGGCCCCTGGAGTGCTCGCGCGGTGCTGGAACGTTTGGTTGAATTTGGAACCTGGGTGAGAGAGTACGATGTTACTGTCGATCTGGGCGACAATGCACCGCTTCGAAAGGCAAGCTGATTGAAGCGCACGCAACATTGAGTCGTCGATGAACAGGGCGGCCGAATCGGCCCCCTGCTCAGGTCATCGAATGCCCAGTGGGGAGTACTAAGCTCACCCGGCCCTGGGCACCGTCGACTACCTGGAAATAGGATCGCGCAATTCATCAGTCATGGATCTTCGGTTGGGTCCGTTTTCTGTATTCCCGAATGACCAAATGGAACAATTTTATGAGACCAAAAATATCACTCGAGCACTGGCAGGCGCTCATTTCAGTTGTGGAGGGTGGAAGCTACTCGCGGGCATCTGCTCAATTGAACAAGTCCCAATCGACACTCAGTTATGCCGTAAGCAAGATTGAGGAAATACTGGGAATAAAGGTTTTCAACTTGGTGGGCCGGAAAGCAGAGTTGACGACCGCGGGCCAAGTGCTCTTCCGGCAAGGCCAGTTCTTGCTGCGCCAGGCCTCCCAACTTGAAGAGAAGGCCACTTCGTTGGCCGCTGGATGGGAGTCACAGGTCAGCCTGGCGGTGGAAATGATCTTCCCCCCCAAGTTGTTGCTTGGATGCCTTGAGCAGTTCGCTCAACAGTCACCCGAACCTCGCATTGAGTTGCACGAGTCGGTGCTCGGGGGGACGGAGGAGCTGTTGGAGCAAAGGCAGGTTGACTTCGCGATTTGTGCTCAGGTTCCGACCGGTTGTGTTGGTGATTACTTGATGCATCTGGCATTGGTGGCAGTCGCGGCTCCGTCTCATCCCCTGCACCAGCTTGAGCGAGAGCTGTGTATGGAAGACCTTCGGGAACACCGTCAGCTGATGTTTCGCGACAGCGGCACTCGCCGCGTCACGCCGGCGGCGATGGAAATATCAGAGTCACGCTGGACCGTAAGCCACAGGGAAACCTCCATTCGCGCCGCGTCCATGGGAATGGGTTATGCCTGGTTTCCCAAGGAAGCCATCAAGAGCGAACTGGAAAAAGGCGAACTAAAACCTCTGCCCCTGAAGCAGGGCGCGGAGCGTCGTGTGGCGCTGTATCTTGCCTTTGCCGATACGGAGTCGGCGGGTCCGGCGGCGCGAAAGCTCGCAAAAATCATACGTGAAGCGGCGGCGAACCCGGATCTTCACGAATAATTTGACGTCAGTCATTGTTCGGCTTTCTGTTCAGAAAACAGAGGCCGAACTCGTCAAAACCAGCGAGCACAGAGCACCCTGTGGAATGTGACAGTGTCGTCGGGGAAGATGGCCCGCTATGCTTCTGTTAATGATGATCGGAGGACCGTAGGCAAGAGTTCACTTTTACCCGTGTGGACGCCTATGAGGAGGAGTAGAAGCATGGAGCAGGTCTTCGCGTCTCGCCCTATGGCAGTTGATTCCTTCCTCCCAGATAGTGGCACCCGAATTGGCGGTGCCTCCCGCCGGGCTCCCCGCAATATAGGTATGACTCAGTATGAACAAAGAGACCGACCGCGCAGAAGATGCAGCCCGACCTCCCGCCGCTTTGAGTCTGGCAATAGACAAGGCGATTAACACCTCGTATCACGCTGGCGTGGCATGGCTTATTGTAAAAGGAAGTAATGTGACGTCCGGTTCCACCATGGCTGGGTACCCGAGCAATACGTTGTTCGAGTCAATCAGTCGGGCACGCGGTGCTGAAGCGGTGTACTTGTCGAGTCCTCCCTATGAGCTATTTGTCGATGAAAAGGAATTGTTGGAGGCATTGGAGAAGGCCAATATATGGGAGCTTCATATTCCAAAGATCGCGGAGCAGTGGTGGAAGAAGATTAATGACAAACGCTTTGCCAATGCCACAAGTGTCAAGATAGTTGAACATCCCGTTGACCAAATAGGCAATCAAATATATCACGGCCCCTATACTTTATTGACAAAGAATAGGCCCTGGGTAACGGGAATAACCATGTCTCACCTAAACGGATCCAGTTTGTCAATAAATGGCTTCGAAGAGGATGTTGGGGTAAATCTAAATATTCGGGACACGGTTAGTAGAACCCATGCCATTGCTGTCGAAGGTGGTGAGAAGGATGCACCCTTTGTGCCTGAAAAGAATATTGCTAACGGAGAACCGCCTGTTTATCGAATTAATAGTATTGAGGATTTTATACAGGTTCTCCGTTATCAGAATCTACTTCAGCTTCCAACGTTGTCTCTCGTCGGAAGTGCCGAGATGATAAAGGACTTGATGAATTTAGATCTGATTGATGAAGTTGTACATTACTGCATGGTTCTTTCAGGCGAGTCGGATGGAGTAGAGGACGATGCCATCAGTCGCGGTAATTTTCCGGGGTTGGAGGGGTGGCAGATGACCGGTAGTAGCGTTCTGAAAAGAGGCGTTAGAATAAAGTTTTCTAGGGTTCTTTTCTGATTAATACGAACGGGTTGTATCTATTTAACATAGATCGGAATTAAAGCATGCTGTTCCGGCCGTACGTTATTTTGGTTCCGCTTAGAGCGTGCTTGGTTGTTCGAAGGGTTGAATCGGTTCTCTGCCTGTCTATTTGCGGGCGGACCGATCGACAAAAGTTCTCCTCTGTTAGGTCTGAGTCATTGTGAAACAACACATTCATCCACAACGTCATTATAGCTGAATCTATTCAATGTTGACCCCTGTAGAATGTTCCATACCTATTAATAGGCAGGTGTGGCGCCGCACGCGGATTATGTGTCAGATGTCACAGCTAATTATTACGCGAGGGTCCCTTTACCTTTTGTCACATACTCACTGACAAAGGTAAGGAAAATTGAAGATGGACAATATTCATTTTATCGAAGCTGACGAAGCCCGCGTAGGAACCAGTTTGATTAACGATGTTTACAGGCTCCGAAGTGAAATATTCTCTCATCGACTCGGTTGGGAGGTTAACTCGGAGAATGGCCTGGAGAAAGACGAGTTCGATGCGCTTGAGGTCAGCCATATTGCACTTACGGACAATCAAAAGAAGGTTGTGGGATGCTGGCGAGCCCTGCCTACCAAAGGGCCCTATATGCTGGGTACTGTGTTCCCTCAGCTGCTGCGGGGAGAGCGCCTTCCTCAAGACCCTGATGTTTGGGAAATTAGTCGGTTCGGCGTATGTAAGGATCATGATACAAGAAATCCAGGGATGGTGAGCGAGAATACCGCAAAACTAGTGAAATCATTCTACGACTTTGCGTCATTAAAGGCGATTAAGTCCTACGTCCTGGTAACCACTGTTGCCTGTGAAAGAATACTACGAATTCTGGGTGTCAAAACCCGAAGAATGGGTGATGGACAGTCAATGCAGGTCGGTATTGAAAAGTCGATTGCTCTTTGGGTGGATGTCGATGAAAGTTTGAATCTTAAGGTATAGGTACACCATGAAAGATATGTGTTTCTCGGATCAGAGTTCAGAGCCGCAGGCAACGAATGATAGTAGCTTGCCTAGGCAGTTTGCGACCGCTGTTACCGCAGCGCTGGTTGGGCCTGATGAAGTGGTCCGTTATGAGGCGTGGACCCGTAGCGTTAGCCAGGAGGCAAAGGTTTTCTCGGGCTTCTCCGGAATTGATATTGTCAGGCCTCGGGATAGTCATAATGAGGAATACATTGTCTTGATGAAATTTGACACATTTGAGAACTTAAGAAAATGGCTTGAATCATCCGCCTGCCGAAAACTTATCGCCCGAGCCAGGGACTTGGTCATTACCAGAACGGGTTTCCACATCTCTTATGAATTGGAGCCAGAGTCCGCCCCCTTGATGGACGAGGTAAAGCCACCGGCGTACTACAAGCTGGTTGTTCTGGGCATATTGGCGGTTTACCCACTGGTTCTTTTTACCAACTTTATTTTGGCGCCTATTTTGGTGCAGTTGCCCTACCTGTTTGGGGTTTTTCTGTCCGTGGTGGTCATATGTTTACTAATGACGTACCCGGTCATGCCTTGGCTGGAAAAACTGCTGGGGCCGTGGTTGCACCCGAAGCGCAAGAGAGTATCCAAACTGAATAATTCTTAGAACGAGGTGACTTTATGTACAAACTGATTTTTAGGCTGCTGGCGGGCATCGGCATCGTTAGCGCTCCCACGGTGGCGGCTCAGGTTTCTTTGCCCCAAGTCAATCTTGGGGCCACAAGTTTTCTGGATGGGGTGGGTGGCCCCGGTATTCTTATTCAGGAAACGCCTTCTTATTACTTTGCCGATACCTTCGCCGACCAAGAGGGGCATGCGCTCCCCCTCGATGGGGAGGTTGAGAGCATTTCGACGACGACGCTAATCGCACGTTTAACCGACCGGAAAGTATTGGGTGGGTATTATGGCTACGAGGCATTGATTCCTCTGGCGAGAGTTGAGGCTTTCGGCGGTCGTGGAAGCGGACTTGGAGATATTGGCATCAGCCCCTTTATGATTCAGTGGACGGATTCGCGCCTATTCGGTCGACCGTATAAGCACAGGCTCAACCTGTTTTTTAACCTCCCGACAGGCACCTATAGCGCCGATCGGAGCGTGAACATTGGCAGCAATGCCGCCAGCTTCAATCCATACTACGCGGCGACTCTTGAGCTGTCTGAGGATTGGGCCGTCAGTACCCGCATTCATTATTTGTGGAATGACGAAAATGAATCCCCCAGCCTGTTGCAGGAGGCTGAAAGCACCCAGGCGGGTCAAGCCTTTCACATGAACCTCTCCACTTCCTATAAGATAAGTGAGCACTTTCGTCTTGGGGTCGCTGGATACGCGCTAAAGCAACTGAGTGAACACAAGTTGAACGGGCGGGATATTGCGGGCTCCAAGGAACAGGTTTTTGCGATCGGCCCAGGGTTGGGTTACTACAATGGGAAGTTTACCATCAACTTTAATAGTTACTTCGAGTCCGGTGCAGAAAACCGCTCGGAAGGTGCCCGCTACCACCTGCGCATCGCCAAGGTGCTGTAGAAGGCCGGTTTTCAGCGGCCCGGAAGGAGCAGCCGGCGCGCCTCTTGCTCCTTGGCGTGGGGCAAGGCCAGTAGGCGGGCGTAAACGCTCAGGTTGGCCCCCGGCTCTACCGGGGCGCGCTGGTCATTGTCCAGCCAAGTGAGGGCGAGCTTCTCCAGGCGCTCCTGTACGGCTTGCTCCGCCTTCAGTTCCGCGCTCTTGATGGCCTGGCGGCTGGCTTCCACGGTGGAGTCCTGAGTGCCGTATTCACGTTTAATGTGCTGACGCACTCGCCGAAGGGGCACGATGACGTCGCGGCGCCACGGAGCGATGGAAGCGTCGGCGAGGTGCAACCGGGTTTCATTGAGAACCAGGCCTTCCTGTTCTAGCCAGCAGAGCCAGAGCAGGAGGTTAACATCCGCGCCCCAGTCGTCCTGCAGCGACAGGCACAGTGCTTCAACCCCGGGCTGCCGGTACAAACCGAGGGAGAAGTCCCATAAAGGGGTATTCAGTGGGGCGGGGTTCATGGCCGCGGTCCTTCGAGAGCGTCGTTGGTTTGCGGGGAGGGGCGCCCCTCCCCAATCAGACCTGATAGAATACTGGCCATGATTCAATTTCAGCAAGTTTCTCTTCAGCGCGGCCGCCAGTTCCTGCTGGAACACGCGGACCTCACTCTGTTTCCCGGCCAGAAAGCGGGGCTGATCGGTCCCAATGGCAGCGGTAAATCCAGCCTTTTCCAACTGTTGCTCGGTGGCTTACAGGCCGACGGCGGCCAGTGGGACATGCCCCGGCAATGGCGGGTGGCGCACATGGCTCAGGAGGTGGAAACCCTCGATCGTAGTGCGCTGGACTACGTGCTCGATGGCGATACCGAGCTGCGGCGCCTGGAAGCCGCCATCGAGGAGGCGCAGCATGAGGGCGAGCGGCTCGCTCGACTCTATGCCGAGATGGAGAATATTCAGGCTTACTCGGCCCCGGCGCGAGCTCAGCAACTGCTGAGCGGCCTGGGGTTTGCGCCCGGGGATGAACAGCGGCCGGTGTCCGCGTTCTCGGGGGGCTGGCGCATTCGCCTGAACTTGGCTCAGGCCCTGATGTGCCCTTCGGACCTGCTGCTTCTGGACGAACCCACCAACCACTTGGACCTGGACGCCACGTTATGGCTGGAGCAGTGGTTGCTGCGCTACCCGGGAACCTTAATCATCATCTCCCACGATCGGGACTTTCTCGATAATGTCGTGGATCGGATCGTCGCACTTGAGGGGGCGAAGCTCAACCTATACGTGGGCAACTATTCGGCCTACGAGCGCCAGCGGGCCGAAAATCTGGCCCAGCAGGAGGCCGCGTATAAAAAGCAGCAGGAACAGATTGCTCACATGGAGGCCTACGTGCGGCGTTTTCGCGCCCAGGCCAACAAAGCCCGCCAGGCCCAAAGCCGCCTTAAGGCTATTGAGCGAATGGAAACCATTGCCCCGGCTCACGTCGACTCGCCCTTCGACTTTCGCTTTCTGCCCTCGGGGAAAATGTCCCGGCCCCTGATTAACCTCAATGACGCCGATATCGGCTATGGGGAAACGCCGGTGCTGGCCAATGTGAATCTCGGTATTCTGCCTGAAACCCGCATCGGGCTGCTCGGCCCCAACGGTGCGGGCAAGTCCAGCCTGATCAAAACCCTGGCGGGAGAGCTGCCGCTCCAGCGTGGCGAGTGTCACACCGGGGACAACTTTAAGCTCGGTTATTTCGCCCAGCATCAGCTCGACGCCCTGGACCTGAAGGCTTCCGCCGCGCAACACATACTGCGCCTGTCCCCGGAAACGCGGGAGCAGGAAGTGCGAAACTTTCTCGGTGGGTTCGACTTCCGGGGGGATATGGCCTTCGAGCCCATCACCCATTTTTCCGGTGGAGAGAAGGCGCGCTTGGCGCTGGCGCTGATAGTGTGGCAAAAGCCCAACGTACTGCTGCTGGATGAGCCCACCAACCACCTGGACCTGGAAATGCGCCAGGCCTTGACCCTGGCGTTGCAGGATTTTGAAGGCGCGGTGCTGGTGGTCTCGCACGACCGACACCTGTTACGCAGTACCGTGGATGAATTTCTCTTGGTGGCGGACGGCCAGGTTCAGCCGTTCGAAGGGGACCTGGACGACTATTACCGCTGGTTGTTGCAACGTCGGCAAGAAGACAATGCCGCCGAAGCCGCCGCCGCGCCCGCACCGGCTCAGGACAAAAAGGCCCAACGCCAGGAAGCCGCCGCGCGTCGGGCGAAACTCAAGCCGCTGACCGATAAACTCAAAAAACTTGAACGCCGCATGGAGCAGCTCAGCGCCTCGCTGGCATCGCTTGAAACCGAGTTGTCAGACCCGCAGATTTATGAAGAATCCAATAAGCAGCGTCTGCAGGAGCTGCTAAAATCTCAGGGCGAGACTCAGGGGGAGCTGGACGAGTACGAGGAAGCCTGGCTCACCTTGAGTGAAGAGTTGGAGCAATCGGCCTAGGGACACTGAATGTTTAATCTATCCCGCCTGTTTGGCGCCCGCGCGAGTCATATCGCGGCGATTGATCTGGGCTCCAACAGCTTTCATATGATCATCGCCCGTTGGGAAGATGACCAAGTCACGCTGCTGGATAAACTCCGGGAGCCGGTGCGGTTGGGGTGGGGGCTGACGGAAGACGGACGGCTCGATGAGGATGTGCGCGATCGGGCGCTGGCCTGTCTGGAACGCTTCGGCGAGCGGCTGCGGGACTACCCCTCGCGCCGCGTGCGGATAGTGGGCACCAAAACCCTGCGTAGCATCCGCGACTCCCGGGACTTTTTAAGTGAAGCCCAAAGCCGGTTAGGCCATCCGGTAGAAATCATCTCCGGTGAAGAAGAGGCCCGCTTGGTGTACCTCGGGGTGGCTCACTGCATTGCGCCGGGAGAGGGCCGTCGAGTAGTGGTGGATATCGGCGGGGGCAGTACTGAAATCATTCTGGGCCAGGGTATGTCGCCGGAGCTTAAGGAAAGCCTGAGCATGGGCTGCGTGGCCTTGACCAAGCGGTTCTTTCTGGACGGCAAAGTCACCGACAAACTGATCAAAAAAGCACGAGTAGCCTGCCAGCAGGAGGTGACGCCGGTAGTGGATGAGTTCACCGAGCGGGGCTGGGGAGAAGTGCTGGGGGCTTCGGGCACGGTCAAGGCCGCCGCCAAGGTCTGTGGCCAAAATGGTTGGTCCGACGGCGGGGTTACGGCCGAAGGGCTGGAGAAAATTATTAAAGCCTATCGGGACCATGGCAAGCTGGATCTTAACCTTAAGGGGTTGTCCAGTGATCGGGAGCCGGTGTTTCTCGGCGGGGTGATTATTCTGGCGACGCTCTTTGAGAGTCTCCGCTTCAAGACCATGCAGGCGGCCGAATGGGCACTGCGTGAAGGGCTTCTGTACGACCTCAAGGGCCGGCTCGAGAACCGGGATATTCGCCAGCAAAGCGTCGATGCGCTGGCCAAGCGGTTCCACGTCAACCTGGCCAAGGCGGCGGCGGTCGAAGCCACGGCCCGGTCACTGGTGGAGCAGGTGGCCGATGGTTGGAAGCTGGAGCCGGAGGAGGCGTCCAAGCTGCTGGGATGGGCCGCGCGGCTGTATCCCGTCGGGCTGGATATCTCCCACTCCGACTACCACAAGCACAGCGCCTATATTATCGAGAACGTCGATCTGGCAGGCTGCTCCAAGGCCGAGCAGTCCCAGCTGGCGGCGCTGGCCTTGGCGCACCGAAAGCGTTTTCCCGCGAAAAAATTTCCGATGGATAACACCGAGCTGGTGCACCTGGCGATCTTGCTGCGCCTGGCGGTGATTTTTAACCGGGCGCAGAAAAAAACCGAACTGCCGCCCATGACGTTCAAGGCGGAGGACAAACGTCTGAGTTTGACCATTCCCGGCAATTGGTTGGAAGCCAATCCGCTGACCCAGGCGGACTTGGAAGGGGAGGCGGGTTATCTTAAAGAAATTGGGTACGAGTTAACGCTGGCTGCCGCGTGAAGTCCCTGCAATGGCGGATGCGCAAGCTTATCCGCCCTACGGGTTACTGAGAGGTTCCATGTAGGGCGGATAAGCCTGCGCATCCGCAACCTCTGCGGCCGACTCTACACCGGCGTCAACTGCCGGGCCGCCCACCGCTCCAACAGAATCGCCTGTGAATCAATCGGCTCTTCGCCGTCTTTCGGTTGCAAGTGCTCATAGCTACCATTGGGCTGCAAAATCCAGGCGTGGGTATTGTCCGCCAAGTACAGTTCCAGGTCCTCAATAATCCGGTCGCGAATTTTCTTGTGCTTGATTGGAAAGCAGGTCTCCACCCGGTGGAACATATTGCGAATCATCCAGTCCGCGCTGGAGCAGTACAGCTCCGGGTTGCCGCTATTCTCAAAATAGAAAACCCGGCTGTGCTCGAGTAGGCGCCCGACAATGGAGCGAACGTGAATGTTATCGGAAAGCCCTTCAATGCCGGGGCGTAGCTGGCAGATGCCGCGCACGATTAACTCGACTTTTACCCCGGCCTGGGCGGCCGCGTAGAGCTCATTGGTGAGCTCTTCCTCATATAATGAGTTCATCTTGGCGATAATGCGCGCGGGCTTTCCGTTCTCGGCATTTTCTCTCTCGGTGCGAATGCGCCGCACCATGCCCTTGTGCAGTGTAAAGGGCGCGTAGAGCAAGCATTCCATTTTCGATGCTTTTCCCAAACTGCTCAGTTGGAGGAAAACCCGATAGACATCGGCCCCCATGTCCCGGTCGCAGGTCATCAGACCGTAATCGGTATAGAGCATGCTCGTTTTAGGGTGGTAATTGCCGGTGCCCAGGTGTACGTAATAGCGCAGCTTACTCTCTTCGCGGCGTGCCACCAGCAGCATTTTCGCGTGGGTTTTGAAACCCACCACGCCATAGATGACGTGAATACCGTAGCGTTGTAGGCGCTCGGCCAAGGCCACGTTTTGCTCTTCGTCGAAGCGTGCGCGCAGCTCCACAATGGCCGTCACTTCCTTGCCGGCCTTGGCGGCGGCCACCAATGCGTCCACTACCGGCGAGTTGGTGCCGGTGCGGTACAGCGTCTGCTTGATGGCCAACACATTGGGGTCCGCGGCCGCCTCGCGCAGGAAATCCACCACCGCATGAAACGAATCGAAAGGGTGGTGGAGCAGAATGTCTTGCTTTTTTAGCGCTGAAAAGTAGCTGTTGGCTCGCTTGGGCAGCTTGGGCATGGCCTGCACGAAGGGGACAAAATAATAGCGACTGTCTTTAATCAGGTCGAACAAGTCCGACAAGCGGTTCATATTGACCGGCCCGCTGATGCGGTAAACATCCCGTTCGGTAATCTCACAGCGCTGGACCAGAAAGTCTTCAAGCTCCTTGGGGCAAGTATCGGCTACCTCCAGGCGTACCTCGTCCCCGTACTGGCGGTAGACCAGCTCGCCCTGCACGGCGCGCAACAAATCCTCAGTTTCCTCTTCATCCAGAAAGATGTCCGAATTGCGGGTTAGACGGAACTGATAGCTGTCGATGACCGTCATGCCGATAAACAGCTCGGCCATGAAGTAGTGAATAATGGACGAAATAAAAACAAAAGTCCGGCCTTCACCGCCCACCTCGGAGGGCAACTCAATCATGTGGTTGAGCGAGCGGGGCACTTGCACAATGGCCCGGCCGGAGTTCCGGCCAAAAGCATCTTTGCCTGCCAACTTGACGATAAAGTTTAGGCTTTTGTTTAAAATTCGGGGAAACGGGTGCGCCGGGTCCAACCCAATCGGGCTGAGCACCGGCAAAATGTCGGTTTCAAACACCTGTTTCAGGTAGCTGATTTGGAGCTCGTTCCACTCCTCCCGACGCAGTACCCGAATGTGGTTCTCGCGCAGCATCGGCAGAAGCTGCTCATTGAGGATGTAGTACTGCTCATACACCAGAGAGTGAGCACGTTCGCATACCTCGGCCAACGTCTGTTCCTGGGTCAGCCCATCGGGGCCGGCGGGAGTGGAGGTATTCAGCTCCAGCATCTCCACCAATCCGCCCACCCGCACCTCGAAAAATTCGTCCAGGTTGGTGGCGAAGATGCAGGCAAAGCGCAGTCGCTCCATTAGCGGCAAGGAGTGGTCGTAAGCCTGGTAAAGCACTCGCTTATGAAACTCGAGTAGGCTGAGCTCGCGGTTGAAAAATGCGTTGGACACCATGTAACCCTGTTGCGTCATAAAAACCGCTGCCCACCTTATGACAAAGACATGACAATAATAAGTCAGGCGCCAGGGGATTCCCTTTGAGCCGTGCTATCAGCGAGTATAGCAGGCCGGCCGGCGTGAACGTTTCACGGTGCAATGGCGGACCGGGGCGGGGTTAGGTGCTAACGGGGAAAGCTTGTTCAGCCGCCCGCCCAAGAGGGCGGACGACGGCGGGGCGAGGGTTACTGGCAGTCGTAAATGGAAAAAGTCTGGCGACCGTCTTTGGGCTCAGTCTTGGGCACAATGGTGTCGCCGCCCAGCTCGACCGCTTCGTTCTTACCCATGGCTACCAGCTCCTTAGCCACTTTCTCTTCGCTGCGGGCGATTGGCCCCAGGCTATCGGCGACGCTGACATTGGTGTCACTCAGTTTTTCGCAGCCGCGCACGTTGCCCATGGTGCCCACCACCACATCTTCGGCTTTTTCCGAGACGTTAACCCAGGTACAGGCGCTAGCGGCAAAACAGGCGCTCAGGGCGAGCAGAGACAGTTTCTTCATGGAGGTATCCTCTCAATCAGTGAAATAGGGTCCGTTCAGCTCCGGTGAGACTCCACCGTCGGGAGCAGGTTCCCCAAAAGGTGTGGTCCCTTATACCAAAGGGCGGCCCCCTCTCACAACCGAACCTGCCGCAAAGAAGCGGTACACAGAGGCTTTTGGGCACCGGCTGGCGTTTGGCTAAACAGGCCAGGGCTATCACAAGGAGTGTGCCGTTCGTGACCGGCGCGATGCCCTCCAGGCTGCTTCCACCGAAGCGCGCGGTTGTAGTCCCACCACCAGAAGCCACCAGCGCCGCTGCGGTTGCCCCTTGCAGCCATTGCTGGCTCTGGGCGTCACGGTTCGCCATCGCTATCAATGAAGCTCGATAGGTTTTGTCGTCAAACCGTCACAGAAGCTACACGGCCCTGTCACAACAGGGCTCTAGCCTCGGTGCCCAAACGTTGATTTCGATACGCGAAACCGAGAGGAAGCATAATGATGCCGAGCTGGCTAAGACTGTTAGTGGCACTGTGCCTGGCGGCCTTGCTCGTCGCCTGTGGCAGTGACGAAGACGAAAACGAGGTGGGGGATCGCCCGGGGCGCGAGCAACCGGCGGATGATGATTCCGATAACGAGGAAACCGATAGGGTGGAGGATGACCAAGATGCGACGCCTTCCAGCCTCTCGCTGAGTCTCATTGGCCGCTATGCCACCGGTCAGTTTGATGAGTCGGCGGCCGAAGTGACCGCCTTTGATGCCGGAACCCAGCGCGCCTTTGTGGTCAACGCCCGGGCGGGCGCGGTGGACGTGCTCGATTTGAGTGACCCCACTCGACCCACGAAAGTCGGTACCATTGAAACCACCGGTATTGAGGAAGGCTCAGTGGTGAACAGCGTTGCCGTCCATGGGAGTTTGGTGGCGGTGGCGGTAGAGGCCCCGGTCAAAACCGGTAACGGTTATGTGGCCCTTCACGATGCCGAGAGCCTGGAGCGTATCACCTACGTAGAAGTGGGTGCCCAACCGGACATGGTGACCTTCACCCCGGATGGCCAGTACCTACTGGCAGCCAACGAAGGCGAGCCCAGCGATGACTACCGCGTTGATCCGGAAGGTTCCGTTAGCATTCTGACCCTCGTCGACCTGGAAAACATTCGCATTCGCACCGCCGACTTCCAGTCCTTCAATGAGCGCAAAGAGGCGCTTAGGGCCAGCGGTGTTCGCCTATTCGGGCCCAACGCCTCCGTCGCTCAGGATCTGGAGCCTGAGTACATCACCGTATCCGAGGACAGTAGCCTGGCGTTCGTCTCGTTGCAGGAGAATAACGCCCTGGCTCGTATCGACGTGGCCGCCGCCACCGTCACCGATGTGTTCCCGCTGGGGTATCGAAACCACGGGCGGGAAGATCAAATGTATGGCGGCGGTCGTGGCCTGGATGTCAGTGATAAGGACGATGAAATCAACATCACTACCTGGCCAGGCCTTTGGGGCACGTACCATCCCGATGCGATTGCCAGCTATAGCGCCGGTGGCCAAACTTATATCGTGACTGCCAATGAAGGCGATGCCCGTGCCTGGGGTGAAGACACCCAGGCCTACTGGGACGGCGACACCTCTCAAGGCTTTGTTGAGGAAATCCGGGTTAAACATCTGGTGCATCCGGACGGCTTCGCCCGTCGTGTGGGTGAGGACATGCCCGCCCATCTGGCGGCCATGGCCAGCGGCGCGCTGCTCAACCCAGAGGCCTTTGGCTACTGCGGCGCCACCGCTGGGGATGCGGGCGATTGCCGCGAGGATGAGAACCTTGGGCGTCTGAATGTAACTTGGACCCACGGTTACCGTGTGGGCGAGTCCGGCGAGCCGGTGATGTTTAACGCTCAGGGTGAGGAAGACCCGGAAGGCGACCGCCTCATGTACGACCGGCTTTATACCTTCGGAACCCGTGACTTCGCCATCTGGAATGCCGAGGGTGAGTTGGTGTGGGAAGCGAGGGATAGCGTCGAACAGTACCTTGCCAGCGAAGCGTGCAGGGCCGGTTCAAGGCGCAACATTCCCTGCGCGGACTACTTCAACTCCGGCCATGACGATGGCGACGATTTCGATAGCCGCAGCGATGCCAAGGGCCCCGAGCCGGAAGGCGTGAGCATCGGCCATATCGGAGGGAACGTTTTCGCGTTTGTTAGCCTGGAGCGAATGGGCGGCATTATGGTGTACGACGTGACCGACCCGAACAGCGCCCAGTTTGTTGATTACTACAACTCCCGCGACAACTGGGTGGACAACCCGGCAGAGAATCTGGAGGCGGCGGGCGACTTGGGGCCCGAAGGTTCCACATTTATTGCCGCCGAGGACTCACCCAACGGCGAGCCCCTGTTGATAGTGGGCAACGAAGTCAGCGGCACCACCGCTGTCTACCAGGTTAACCTGGAATTCGAAGAATAAAATCGCACAACCATAACGGATGGGGGTGTTTGCCCCAGGCGCCAGGGACGGTGCCGTTTTCCCTTCTCTACCCGCCCCTTATTGGCATCAGCCTTGGGCTCACCACATCAAATCGTCGGGGATCACGTAGTCCTTGTAGGGGTCATCCTCGTCCACGCTGTCGTCGGGTTTCTGATTGGCCACCACAATATAGCCCGGATCGCGCTCGGCAATCTTGTCGGAGACTACTTTGGGAATCAGTTCGTAGTTCTCGCCGGCGCGTACCACGACCAACTGCCCGCGAATGATTTGGCGTTGGACCTGGGGGCTGACCAGCAACTTTTTGATTTTGGTGCCATCGGTAAAGTTGTACTCCACTTCCCCTTCGCCACTGCCTCGCTTGGTCTGCCGGTGGGTGTCGATCAGCTGGCGAATCTGCGCTTCAATGGCTTTCTTGTCCGCCGCCGCCTGGCGCTCGCGGTTCAGCGCCCGGTCCCGCTCGGCTTTGTCCGCCCGGGCGGCCTGGGCCGACTGGCGAATCTCCGCATGGGGGTCTTCACCGGTGTGGCGCGCCTGTTTCTTTTGCTTGCGCTGCTCTTTCTTGACCTGTTTGGCCTTTTTGTCGTCCACCAGGCCGGCTTTCTGCAGTTGGTCCTGTAGGGAAGGCATAATCGTTACCGTTTGGGTTGTGCTCGTGGGCTCTCATTATGCCAGCTCGGCGCGCACCGCGAAACGGCGGGTTACTCACACCTTCAACGCGGCCAGTTGGGTCCCCAGCTCCTGTGTGTCTGTTTGTAGGTGGCGGGCCGAGTCTCGCAGCTCCGCGCTGGTGCGCGTGCTCTCGCCAGCGCCTCGGGAGATATTGGTAATGTTCTGATCAATCTCCTGAGACACCTGGGACTGTTGCTGAGCGGCCGTGGCGATCAAGGTGCTCATCTCCTGGATACGGTCGATGGCCGAGAGGACGTTTTCCAGGGCCCGATTGGCTTCACTGATCTGTTCGGAGCTGCTCTGGGCCTTTTCGGTGCTCGATGCCATCGAAGTCACCGCGCGTCTGGATTGTGTCTGCAAGCGCTCGATAATCTCCTGAATATCCGCTGTGGACTGCTGAGTTCGTTGGGCCAGCGTCCGCACCTCGTCGGCCACCACGGCAAAACCGCGCCCCTGTTCCCCGGCGCGTGCCGCTTCAATGGCGGCATTGAGCGCAAGCAGGTTGGTTTGCTCCGCGATGCCGGTAATGACGGTCAAAACCTTGTCAATTTCCTGGCTGTTGCGATCTAGCTCCTGCATGATACTCACCGTGTCAGCCATGGTGGTATTGAGCTCATCAAAGGTGCGATGCGCATCGCGCACCACGGTATGGGTTAGGCCGATCTCTCGGTTCGCCTCATCAGCTTGGGTGGCGGCATCGGAAGCATGGCTGGCGACCTCCCCCACGCTGGCCGACATCTCGTTCATGGCCGAGGCGGCCTGCTCGAGCTCGCGGCTTTGGGTGTGACTGCTTTGCTCGGTGTTCGCCGCGGCCTGCTCCAGCGTCCCCATCTGTGTGACGATGGTGCCCGACAGTTGCTGAATGCCTCGCGTCAGGTCACCCACCTGCTGAATCACCGCGTTATACGCCGAGAACATCTGGCCCACTTCGTTGTCGCTGCTCTCCACTTCAATGGGGGTGGAGAAGTCGCCATCGGACATTAGGTTCAGGCGTTCTCTCAGCAAGCCGATTTGTTGCATGAGCCAGCTCAAGCCGAAGAAATGGCTAATGAGGGCAATGGCGGTGATAGCCAGGCTGAGCCCAAGGACAACGCTCTGTTGCTGCTTGACGTTGGCGTTGGCAGCCTCAGCCATTTGACCCACCGTTCGGTTCATCGCCTGAAACGATTGTTCACTCTGTTGATTGAGTTCCTCCAGCAGGGCGCCATTGCCCGAGTTGATATAGTCGAAAACCAGCGTTTTGTACCGGTTCCACTCGTTAGAAACCGCCCCTAAAGCTTCACGGATCTCTGGGGTCTCCGGCGGCTGAATGCCTTCACTGTCATTGCCGCTGAGTAAGCTCTGGTGGGATTGCTCAAAGAGCTCGATGGTGGCGTTTAGCTTGGAGGCATCCAATGCCCCTTGCTCAGTGAGCATCGCCTCCTTTGCGAGGCGCTGGATCAACATGCGTTGGCGACCGGCCACATCCACCGTCTCGGCCGTGGCGCTTAATGACAGGTACGATACCGCCGAGGCGGACAGTGCCAGGGCGATAATGAGGAAAAAGGACACCGAGAACTGGGCATTGATGGATTTGAAGCCCAGGGTGCGCATTAGCGCATTCAAGGCGAAGGCAAACTGGGTGCGCATGCTGAAGAACCACCATGGATGACAATAAAAACAACGGGAGTGTCGAGTCGGAGCCGACCTTACTAAAGGGTATCGTCACGAGCGCCCTGATCTTGAGCGCTGTGTCCTGATGGTGAAGTTTAGTCTGCGAGAGCTCGCCGCCGCCTTGACGCAGGTCAAGCGCTTTAAAATGATTTTGACGTCACATGAAAGAAGGGCCTCCCCAGGCTTTGGGGCATGGGTCCGCGCCCGCCCACCGTGCGGCCACCGAGGGGAGCTGAACCGTCAAAAGGGGCGCAATACATCGCCTTCGCCCTTATCTCAGGCGGCCGGGCGTTTAAACCGCTGGCGCGCCTTATCAATATCCACTCTCATACAGCACTCGTGGGCGTGATCATTCACCAACCCCATGGACTGCATAAAGGCATAGACAGTGGTGGGCCCGACAAACTTCCAGCCCCGTTTTTTCAAGTCCTTTGACAAAGCCACCGACTCGGGCGACGTGCTGACGGTTTGTGGATCCACATCGGCCGGCGCCGTGGGCTCAAAGCGCCAAATGTAGGCCGCAAGCGACCCCTCCTCGGCAATTAGTTCCCGAGCCCGCTTGGCGTTATTGATCACCGCTTCAATCTTCCCCCGGTGCCGAACAATGCCGGCATCCTTAAGTAGGCGGCTGACATCGCGCTCGGTAAATCGAGCGACCTTGTTAAAATCAAACCCGTGAAAGGCGGCCCGAAAGTTCTCCCGCTTGGCCAAAATCGTGCGCCAGCTAAGGCCGCACTGAAAGCTCTCCAGGCACAACTTTTCGAACAGGCGCCGATCATCGTCTATGGGAAAGCCCCATTCGGCGTCGTGGTATTCAATCATCTGGGGCAGCTCTTCGCACCATAGGCAGCGTGGCTTGCCGTCGGGGCCGGGAATGGTTTTAGTCACTGTTTGTCTCCTTGTAAAAATGCGGTCAGGGCATCAAAAAAGCCAGTTCCTGGCTCACCTTGGATGGAGTGATCTCCAGTATCTCTGGGGCGACCACGTCTTCTTTCACAAAGGGGTCCTGGCCCAACCGCTCCTCAAGCGCCTCTCTGGAAATATTGTGTGCGAGTACCGTCCCTCCCTGCTTGGGCTGCAAGCTTCCGGCCAAAATAAAAACGCCGTCATCGAAGCCACGTTGGAGCCAACTGTTGTGGCCCTGCATGAACTCACTCGCTTGAGACTTGTTGCTGGAAAATTTCAGTAGTACAACAAACATCGAATATCCCTCCTTTGGTGGTTCCGGTGTGGGGGTTGGTTTATGAAGCCGCCGCTTCGGTGTAGTGGGCTAGCCAGTCGCACATGGTTTTCACTTCCTGTTCGACAAATGGCTGATCGTGAAAGGCGTTGGCCAGGGTAGCTACCCCTTGGCTGCGGGCCAGCAGGTGCATGGCCAAATCGTCGGCATCTTGTGTTCTTCCAAGCTGGACAAACTGCTGTCGAAGCCAGGCTCGAAACAGGGTAAACAGCTGGTTGGCATCGGCTTGGGATGGGTGGCCGAGCTTGGCCAGCTCTGAGCACAAGGTCCCCACGGGGCAGCCGTAGCGCAGGATCTTGGCTTGATTGACGATCAAAATATGGATAAAGCTGCGAATACGGTCCTCGGGCCGGTCGCCCTCCGCCTCCCACAACGACAACATCTGGCGGGTATGCCCCAAGCGCGCCTGAATTACCGCATCGAGAATCTCGTCCTTGGTTTTAAAGTGGTAGTAAAAATTGCCGCGGGATATCTGAACCTCTCGGGCAATATCCGCAAAAGAGGTGTGCTCGTAGCCCTGCCGGTAGAACAGGCGGTCGGCGGCTTCGACAATGTCATCACGTTTGGTGGAGCGAGCCATGAGATTGCGTCTTGTGTGTCGCCCGATTCTACAAGGGCGCTTGGGCTTCGGAAGTTCGCTGGTAAATATAGGACAATCGTCCTAGAGCGTCAAGTGCCCGCTCCGACTGGATCTGAAATGTGATACCGATTATTGTATGCGCTTCATTTGACACCCATGAACTCACGAACGAGAGCCACGACTATGCCTCAAGCAGCTGCACGCCATATCCTGGTCGACAACGAAAACACCTGTAATGAGCTGAAAGCCAAAATTGAAGCGGGCGAAGATTTCGCCAAGCTGGCGCAGGACCACTCCAAGTGCCCCTCGGGCCGCAGTGGCGGTGACCTGGGTACCTTCGGCCCAGGCCAAATGGTGCCCGAGTTCGACAAAGTCGTTTTCAGCGCACCGGTCAACGAAGTCCAGGGCCCGGTTAAAACCCAGTTTGGCTACCACCTGTTGGAAGTGACCCAGCGCCAGGACTAAAAACCTACACGACCAATCCGGTATCCGGGTTGGTCGTGGGGCACGGACTGGCGCGCCATCCCCGCTAGAGGTAGCCTGCCATTCCAGCCCTCACAGAAACTCTCTGTTAACCTCCAAGACGCGCCCATCCACGGAGCGTTCGAGCCTGTTTTCGATATCGCTACACAGCGACTCCACATCCCTTCGCGACAAACCCGTCACCACAAACGACCACTCGCTCGCCTCGTGACGGTCGCGCTCCCCGCTTTCGCAGACCGCAATCGAGGGGTTTCTACCCAGCCGCTCGTGCAGCCCGCCCATGCGCTGGCGCTTCTCCTTGAGCGAGCCGCAGCCGGGGAGGGAAACGTTGCAGGTCAGAATGGCAATATGCATGGTCCACCTCTTTGAAGGCATAGGGTTCGTTTCAGGGGCGCCGCTTCGCGCTAACTCGCCACCGAAGCACTCTATTGCTTCAGCCGTGGTCCTTCGACGATTGGCTGCGGAGGGGCTATTCTAAAATAGTCGAAATCCACCGTTCCGCCCTGGGTTTCGGTCGCAAAGTTAAACAAGCCAAATCGGTAACCCATAAAGTGCGGAAGGGTGTAGCTCATTTTGAGCGGTTCGCCAATGGGAGTCCATTGCTCGCCGTCGAGGCTGTAGAAAAATTGGGCCCGATCTTTTTGCTTTCGAAAGTCGGCTTCCGCTTTCAAATAGAGAATGCTCTGCTCCACTGAATGACTCGCCAGCTCCCGGGAGGCGTCTCCTTCCTTTTCCGCGCTGACCATCACGACGGAGCGCTGGCCATTTTCCTGTTTCACGCCGACATACCCATAGTGTTTTTGTAGCAAAAGAAGGCCTGCTACATCACCATCGCGCAGGCCGCTCACATCCAGCTTGGTGTGCACATGACTCTTGGGGCCAAAGGTTCGTTGGGTGAGGGTATTGCGGGTTTGTAGGACACTATCCACGAGGCGATGGTTGGTCAGGCGTAGATGACCGGGGCGGTCGGTCAGGGACCAGCCTTCTTGGTGCGGGTTGTGGTTCCATTGCCAGGCGAGGGGCAGCGTCGGTGTACTGAAATCGTCGGACTGGACGAGTCCCGACACGTTGCTGTTTTCCACCGGTACATTCAACCGATCGGGCACGGTGCCATTCTCACCCAGAACAGGCCAGCCATCCTGCCAATGAACCGGCACCAGGTAGGGAATTCGGCCCACCGCGCCCCTGTCGCCAAAGAGCATGGCGTACCAATCACCTGAAGGGGTTTGCACCAACCCGCCCTGGGCGATTCCCTCATCTTGCAAGGCCACCCGTCCCTCGTAGGGGCCGGTCAATTTCTCCGCTCTGTGAATCACCACGGTGCGCATGTCATCCTGCGGCCAAGTGATATTAAAGAGGTAATAATAGCCGTTGACCTTATAAAGCTGGGAGCCTTCCGCGGGCAGCATAATGTCATCGCCCGCCACGGCGCCGGCATCAGGAATGATTACCTTATTGATGCCGCCTTCTTTAATGCCGCTCAGGTCGTCTTCCAGCTCCACCAGGCGAATATCGCCGCTGCCGTAGACCATATAAACGCGGCCCTCTTCAAAGAACAGAGTGTGATCGTGCAGCACGGGTTCAAACGATTGTTCCCGCCAGTTGCTCTTGGTCACATCCTCGGTGCTGAAAATATGGGTCTTACCAGACGTATCGGAAAAAGTGGATACATAGAACCGCCCCTCATGGTACCGCAAGCTGCTTGCCCAGGAACCTTTGCCGTAGGCATTCTGCCCCCGCTGCAAGTTCATGGCTTCGTTGTCCACCAGTGTGTCGTAGGCGTAACTGGCGAGCTCCCAGTTGACCAGATCGTCCGATTTCATAATCGGCAAACCCGGGCTCATGTGCATGGTGGTGCTACTCATGTAATAGGTATTTTCCACCCGTATGACCGATACATCCGGCACATCCGCCCAGATAATGGGGTTTCGGGCCTGTGGGCCCCCAGGGGTCACGCAACCGCCCAGCGCGGCAGCGGTAAGGATAGCGAAGCTCGCTAGCATTAACTTTTGCATTATTCTTGCGCTCCATAGTGTCTAAGCCGTTATCCGATTGCGCTAGACGTCAGGGTTATTTTCTGAATATTGGTTTGGTTGAATATACTGGCCGCGCCTGTTTAGGGAAGCTCTGATTTTTTGAGTACACATCAAGTTGTGTAGCGATTAATCAGAGTTTCCTTAACAGCTCTTTAGGGTAAGGTTGCATTCGGAACTCCCTATTGTCGTTTGTTAGCGCTTACATACCGTGCAGCTGCCGCTACTTATTGTTGGATGCCCCGATTTTGCACGATTTTTCCACTAAAGCCAATGCGGTTGCCGCCGGTTGGGTCCATACGACGAGGCTTTCGGGTGCTGAGGTGTTCGTTCGGGGTTCTCAGGAGTACCTCGGCGATCTTTCGTGGCCCTGTAGCCTGTGAGCAATTGCTCTATGTCGGGGTAGTTGTCGCCTGATTCTCTTCTGAATATTGGTTTGGTTGGATATACTGGCCGCGCCTATTCGATAGAGACTTTTTATGCTTGAGAGCGTCGATGAGCATGGTTTTGAAGGCGAGCTGAAAAGAAAATACAGCGATTTTGACGGCTTCCCTAGCAAGGCTCGCCTGGCCTTGTTTGATTTGATATTTAATCTTGGAATGACCGAGCTCAATAACAACTGGCCGAACTTCAATGCCGCAGTAAAAGCGAAGGACTGGCAGAAAGCCGCAGACAGCTCAAATCGAAAATCCCCCATATCTGATGCGCGCAACAAATACGTTAAGGACCTACTGGAAGCGTGCGTGGATGATTCTAAGAAAGCCGTTGGTGCGGGTAACTCAAAGTAATAGGATCATTTCTATGTTTTCTGTTAAAGGCAAAGGCATTGTTCCGGTGGTGTTTATAGCACTTTTTATATCTTTATTGGGGGGCTGTTCGGGGGGTAAAGCTACAGAGAAAAGAGCGTACACCGTCTCCTGGTACTCCGGCTTTAAAATGCCGGAGCTATTGGCTGAAGACGTGAATGTTGAACGGAGAGGGGAACTATCCGGGCTGTTAAGCAAAGAGTGGTATGCTCCCGTTGACATAATCAATACCCGCGGCGAAGAAGAGGGGACCGTTTCAAGTTGCGAAGAGTACTTTCAAGAAGTTACGCCAGAAACCCGTACTTTACGTGAGCATGAGATGAATGCCTTTGTGGAGCTGGCTATCATGTGTCGGGCGACGAAATTGCTGAGTAGCGCAGATAACCCTCGTACCTCCTATATTCCAGAGTCTATTCTCAACGCCTCGAGTCCGGACCAGCTCCCGCCGGAGCTGGCGCTCGAAACGTCGGAAACGGAATCCGACAAGAACCGCAACGATCCAACGGTTCAGTATTGGGGGGATATCAATAAAATTCGTAAGCTAGACGCTATTTCTCCACACGTTGTAGATTTTTATACGACGGGAGGGGTGCAGCGATTGGAGCCGGTCGGTCGTGGGGATTTTGACGGCGACGGTGTGGAGGATGTTCTAATTTCTTCGCGGGATTCCGTGGATGGAGGAAGCTATCAGCATCTGCGGCTTTTCGTTCTGTCAGTTGACGCAGAGGGAGACTGGCAGATAATTAAAAGCTACCAGTAAATCGGTGATATGCTGAAGACTGCCTTTTCTGCGTGCATCCTTATGCTCTCGAGTGCGGCTTGGGCGCATGAAGACAGCGGTGTCGATTGCTCTTATTCTGACCAAGTCACCCCCGGCCTGGAGCTGCCCGTTTCTGGCCAGGTGATCAGTGAAAGCAGAGAGCGTGACAAGGACAGCGGTGAACACCTTGTAAAGCGAGAGTTGAGGCTCGAAAGCGGAGATTCGGTATACATCGAGCAGAAATACTGCACGATGTATAACTTGACGGTGGTTTATCGTTTAACCGAAGTCAACGATTCCAGCTTCGAGAAAGGGCTGGGCGTCATCCATAGTGTTATTACGAGTGTGGACCAGGACTATCAGCTAAAATCGCCGCTTGAGGACATCGTCAATATGACAATGAACCAGCGGGACCTGACGCTGGATGAATCCTTCGAGTATGGGCTGCCCCTGCAGGCGGCCCGGTCCTCGGATAATGTTGAGCATACCATCGGTTTTGAGCGGCTTCCGGAAGGCAATGAGTTTGTGGCGGAAATTCAGTTCTATCTGGGGGTTGGTGGCTTGTAGAGTGCCGTGTAAGAACTGAATGGATGCGTTTTCGCCATCTTTGAGCCCTTGCGCGGGACAGAGGGCGCTCTAGAAGCGGATTATGTCATTAAAACGCCCCGTCGATGACTCAAGAGGTTCCGGCGGTTACTCAGGCAGAGGGCCTCATGGCGCCCACGGAGGGCCTGAGGTTAAGAACTGAATAGCGGCCGTCCCCGAGCAGTGATTGTACCCCGGCAAGTACTGACAGAAGCAGTGGGTATTCCCAACCTCCCCCCTCATTGGTGAAAAGCCAGCCGTTGCCGGTGTACGCCCATGTTGCCCCCAGTAGCACCGGGATCATCGCCAACGCGAACCACCGCGTGTGAATGCCTAGAAGGATCGCGATGCCCGCAGTCGCCTCCCCAGCGATCAGGCAAGAGCGGGGATTGAGTCCGTACTTCCTTTTCAACCCAGGAAGACGTCTAACCTGTGGCTGCTGACGCACCCAGACCTTCGAAGCGTCGAGCGCATACGCTTGGTAATGCAACATCTTGCGGCCGAGCTTGAAAGCGACCCGGAGTTGTAGGTGGCCTGCAACTCGCTACGTAAAGCAATAAAAAACACTTGACTCCGAATAGAATGAAAAGTACTTTGTTTTACAAAGCAAACGTAAACCGACTGCATAGGACGCTTGACCATGAAAAATGACGCTAAAACCGACCTCGCCTATATCCGTGAGCTAATGCTCGATACCCGCCGTGCCGCCTGTCTTAGCGGTGGCTACTTTATTGTCTGGGGCATTGCCGTGGGCGCCGCGTTGCTGGTGACTTGGTTGCAGATCACCCAAGGCTGGACTCAGACGCCTTTTATCACCTGGACGGCGTGTTTTGTGCTGGGCAGTGTGGGGAACTTCTATCTGGTTCGGCAGGATATGCGTGAGCCGGTTCAGGCACCCGCCGGCCGGTTGATCGGTATGGTGTGGCTGGCAGTGGGGGTAACGCAATTGATACTGTTTTTTGCGGGTCTGGGCACGGGAGCGATTCCCGGGCAGCATATGCCGGCGCTTTTTTCCTCGTTAATTGGAACGGGTGTGTTTTTGACCGGCGTGCTCGCCGGTTACCCCTGGCTACGTAACCTGGCTTTCGGCTGGTGGCTTGGATCGTTAGTGATGTTTGTGTGGCCGGGCATGTATGTGCTGCTGTTGATGAGTCTCATGCTGTTGGTATTGTATGTGGTGCCCGGCACCGTACTGATAAGGATGAAACAACGCCAGCAAGTGGCAGCGGGAGTGTGACGGTGTCGGATTTTGATCATACCCAGTTGGATGACTTGATTCACTCGCGCATCCGGCTGGCTGTGATGGCGGTACTGGCGGGGGTGGAAAAGGCGGAATTCACCTTTATTCGCGACCAGATCAAGGCCACCGACGGCAACCTGAGTACCCACTTGAGGAAGCTAGAGGGCAAAGAGTACATCACTATCAGTAAGAGATTTGAAGGGCGAAAGCCGGTCACCGAAGTCGCACTGACGGCGTTGGGGCGGGAGGCTTTTTTAGCCTACTTAAACCATTTGGAAAGCATGTTGGGAGCGACGGGCCTCAAGGGTTGAGGCATGTCACTCCTCGTTGACTGAAATATGGTAGAGCGCCGAGTAAGCGTCAGTAAAGCTACTGGCGAATTCGAGTAATGTTGACTCGGTAAGCGCCGATGTTGTCTTCCAGTCGCCGATCATTTACCGAAAAGCTAACTTCTTCCGGGTAGGGAAGGTTCAGGGTGCCGTGGCTTCCGAGCAGACTCCAACTGCTATCGCCGACCTTGACGACCAAGGCGCCGGTGGGTGCGCCGGGTACGAGACAGTTGTAGGTATTGCATGTAGTTCCATTTCCCGAGGGAGAGGAAACGGGAAAGTCAGGGTTCTCTGCCCACAGGGTGGCTTGGCCAGAAGCGGTGACGGCGTATTCATAGCCGCTCGTTAGCTCTACCGTTTTGGGGCTATTGGTGGCCAGCTCGAACGTATAACTGTAGGACGGGGCAGTTGATAGGATTTCGTACTGTACTGCGGCGCGCAAGGCTTCGCCGTCATCCATGTGTGATACCGCCTCCAGTTGGACTGGCCCCGAGCCAAGCGCTGCGCCACTAAGGTTCTTGCACTGAATGTAGGAAAACCCTTTTTCAGTTCTGCTGGCCGACGAACAACGCTCGGCCAGTGCAGGAGCGGGAATACCATTCAATACGAGCTCCAAGTGTTGAATACGAGCGCCAGGTGTTTGCGCAATAAAGGTCAAATCAAATTGATTTTTATCAAGATAGGTTCCAGAGGCAGGGAATACTTTCAGGTCCGAACTGTTTGCATGCGTTGCCAACGCAAGCGCGGTCACCAAAAAGCCATATTTAAAAATGCGGCTCTTCGTAAATTCCTGTGGAAATCCAGTATAATTTCGGCCTAAACGTAGAGACTATTTCG